>JAPLKX010000562.1 GCA_026387845.1 Candidatus Hydrogenedentota bacterium
GGCGGACGCCACACCATCACGCTGTACGACGACATGTTCGTCATCGACATGCACGAGTGCCCGTCTGCGAAACTCGTCTTTCAATCCCGCCGGATCACGCCATATGACAAGTATTGCGAACACTGCCGCTGGCTTTACCCGCCGCTGCTGAAAGAACTGGGCTATGACGCGCGGATCGATATCATTGATTGCCGGAAAGGACAGTGCCGGCTGGTCGTGCAGAAACCGTAATCACGTTTCGATGAGCCCGCGATACACGCTCGCGACGGCGTCGGCATGCGCGGAAACCGAATAGCGCAGCGCCTCCACTCTTCCCGCCCGCGCAAGACCATCCCGTAGCGGACCATCCCGCAGCAACAGCCGAATCGCCTCTGCAAAACTCTCCGCTCGACCCCGTTCCGCCACAAGGCCCGTCACCCCGGCTTCTACAAGTTCGGCCGGACCGCTGCCCCCAGCCACCACAACCGCCGCCCCGCCGTGCCACGCCTCAACCACCACGCGCCCGAACGGCTCGTTGTCCGACGGCAGGACCAGCACGTCCGAATCGGCCAGGAGCGGGGCGACATTCTCAACGTGCCCGAGAAACACAAGCGACCCCGACACGCCCGCCTCCGATCCCCGCCTGCGCAGGCCCGCGGCATAAGCCTCATTCATGCCCGTAATGTCGCCGCCCGCAATGCAGAATATCGCATCCGGATATTGCCGCCGCACACGGGCAGCGGCATCGATGAACAAGTCATGCCGTTTCCACGGCGCCAACTGCGCGACCATCGTGACCAACGGGACGTCCTCGCCGATGTTACGCGCGGTTCTGAATGCGCCACGCGCCGCAACAGGATCGGGCGGGTCTACGCCGTTCGGCACAACCACGCAACCCGATTGTCCGGCAGGCAACGCCGCTTTGACGAACCGCGTCGGCGCGATGCACGCCCCAGCCATCCACGCAACGGCAGCGTTCACCAACCGCCGGCGCGGGAAATCGCGCACGTGATATACGAACGGGATACCCTGCGACCGCGACGCAACGCCCGCCGGCACCGCCGCCTTGATCCCGTTGGCATGGACCAGCCCGATCTCCATCGCTCCAATCAGGCGCCGCAAGGCCGCCACGCACCGCACAGTCCCCATCAAGGCCTTCGGCAGCCGTGACAGGTCTCCCGCGCCCTCAAATTGGGGGAATCCAACCGCATGAGTTGTCAGCCCCAGCCCGCACGAATCGGTGTAAACGGCTGAACCCGCCGGGCAAGCAACATGGACTGAAAATTCGCCCCGATTCTGTATCGACGCCGCGCAATCAAGCATGCTCCGCTCGGCTCCCCCCATAAAGCCCGAGTAAATCACCACCAGAACGTTGCGGCTGTGCGCAGCCATGAGTGCGACCTCACTGGAATACTTGTGCTATCAGCATATCACTGCATGCCCTTATTGTCCAGTTGCGGCGACGCCTGCCGTAGACGCGGCGTCCCCGCCGCGTCAATTCATGATGCTGACCGGCGTTGCCCGCCCCAGCCGCTAAAACACCTTGTTGAACCGGGCCGGAGCCGCGATTAGTATACCCGCGAGCGCCGCCTGGGGTGCGGCGCACGGGAAGTGGCGGTACATGACATTGGCCACAGGCAGTTGCCAGCCGCGGCAGGCCGGCTTGGAATATGTCCGGCAGCGCCCGGACCTGTCCGTACTTGTGATTGGGGCGGGCATCAACGGCGCGGGCACGTTCCGCGATCTGGCCCTCCAGGGCGTCGATGTCCTGCTGGTTGACAAAGGCGACTTCTGTTCCGGGGCGAGCGCCGCATCGTCCCGCATGATCCACGGCGGCCTGCGCTACCTCGAGTACGGCGAGTTCCGGCTCGTGCGCGAAGCCTTGCGCGAACGCAACCTGCTCCTCCAGAACGCGCCCCACTACGTCCACCCCCTGCCCACTACCATCCCCATCCGCTACTGGTTCTCCGGATCAATCAGTTGCATCAAGCGCTTTTTCGGCCTCGGCGGCGACCGGCCCGCCGACAGGGGCGCAGTCCTGATCAAGTTGGGCCTCATGTTCTACGACCTCGTCACGGGCAAGAGCCGGCAGATGCCACGACACCGGTTCACCTCGCGGAAGAAATCGCTCCAGCGCCGCCCAAGCCTGCCCACCGACATCCTCTGCACCGCCACCTATTACGACGCATGGGTAAGCCAGCCCGAGCGCCTCTGCTTCGAGGTCATTGCCGACGGCGAAGCTTCTTGCGATCGCGCTAAAGCACTCAACTACATTGCGGTTCAAGGCGCGTCGGGCGCCAACGTGACCCTCCGCGACGACGTCTCCGGCGCGATTTTGAAAGTCCGGCCGCGCGTCGTCATCAACGCGACCGGCGCCTGGATCGATTTCACCAACCGCACGCTCAGCCATGCTACAACCCTAATCGGCGGCACAAAAGGCGCCCATCTCGTCGTCGACAGCGCTCCCTTGCTGAAAGCATTCGACGGCGAGATGATCTATTTCGAAAACGCCGACGGCCGCACCGCCGTGGCGTTGCCCTGGCTCGGCAAAGCACTCATCGGAACCACCGACATCCGAATCGACGACCCCGAACTCGCCCGATGCGAGGAAGGCGAGGTCGAGTACATTTTGGAGGCGATAGCCCGCGTTTTCCCTGCCATCAAGATTGAACGCCGCCAGATTCTCAGCCATTTTTCAGGCGTCAGGCCACTCCCACGGTCCAACGCCACCACAACCGGGCAGATCAGCCGCAACCACCATTGCGTCGAAACCGAGCCGCGCAACGGCATCAACTTTCCCGTCTTGTCGCTCGTCGGCGGCAAATGGACCACCTTCCGGGCCTTCTCCGAACAAGTAACCGACAACGTGCTAGCCCGCCTGAAAATCAAGCGCCGCGCCGCTACAACTCATCTCGCAATCGGCGGCGGAAAAGACTATCCGCGCAATCCCGAAGACCGCGCGCAATGGCTGCTCAGTGCCGCGAGAATCGCAACAACCAACAACAACCGGATCGAGACCTTGCTCGAACGGTACGGAACCACGGCGGAGGCCGTGGCCCGGTTTATCTCATCCGCACCCGATTCCCACCTCCAAAACCATCAAGATTACACCCGCCGTGAGATCGAGTATCTGGTCCAGCACGAAAACGTGGTGCGACTCGACGATCTCGTCCTGCGCCGGACACCCCTCGCGCTCCTGGGCGAATTGACCGAGCCGCTGCTCGACGAACTCGCCGCCATTGCCGCCCCGTTGCTGGGATGGGACTCCGATCAAACGCGAACGGAACTGGATCGAACGCGCGTGATTCTCCGCGAACGGTTCGGAATCATCTTGCCGAACGGCAAAAATAGCCGCACAACGCACGTGACTAACTGACGGAAGGGGAACGCATCATGCAAAACTATTTGGCGGAAATCTTGGGCACCATGATCCTGGTGATCTTCGGCGACGGCGTAGTCGCGAACGTTTGCCTGGGAAAGACCAAAGGCCACGGGGCGGGTTGGATCGTGATAGCCACGGGCTGGGGCGTGGGCGTGGCCGTGGCCGTATACTGCGTCGCCCGGATCAGCGGCGCACACATCAACCCCGCCGTCACCATCGCACTCGCTGCTATGGGCGAGTTCTCATGGGCGCTGGTGCCCGGCTACATCATCGCGCAGATGATCGGCGGCTTTTTAGGAGGCGTTGTGGTGTGGCTGGCCTACTTGCCGCACTGGCCACTCACCGAAGATCCCGTTTCCAAGCTCGGCGTGTTCTGCACAGTCCCGCAAGTCCGCTCCGTTGTCGGCAATTTCATTTGCGAAATAATCGGCTCCGCCATCCTGCTGTTCGGAATACTCGCTATTGCAGACAACGGCGCCGCCATCAAGCAAGCCGGACCCATCGATCTCTCCGCGGTCTTCTCGACCGGCATCAACCCACTCCTCGTCGGCGTGCTCGTGTGGGGTATCGGGTTGTCCCTCGGCGGGCCGACTGGCTACGCCATCAATCCCGCCCGCGACCTCGGCCCCCGGCTCGCTCACGCGGTACTGCCCATCCCCGGCAAGGCCGGCTCCGATTGGTCCTACGCCTGGATTCCCGTCGTGGCCCCGATAGTCGGCGGCGTGCTGGGCGTTGCCCTTTACGTGGCGGCTGGATTCTAGTGATCAAAAGAAGCGAAAAACGGGGACTGGCTCGCTTTTTCCGGCGGTTTGGAAAAAGCGTGCCTGTCCCCGCTTTTCGCGCCCAAGAATAAAGGAGGATACATCATGGCCAAGTATGTGCTCGCTCTGGATCAAGGTACCACCTCGAGCCGATCCATTCTGTTCACCCGCGACGGAAAGGCCGCCGCTTCCGCCCAGCAGGAGTTCCCCCAGATTTTCCCGTCGCCCGGCCACGTCGAACACAACCCCGAGGCCATCTGGAAAACACAGATTGACACGGCCAAACTCGCCATCCGCAAAGCCGGCGCAAAACCCGCCGATCTCGCCGCAGTCGGCATCACCAACCAGCGCGAAACCGTCGTCCTCTGGGATCGCCAGACCGGCCGCCCGATCCAGAACGCCATCGTGTGGCAGAGCCGCATCACCGCCGGCATCTGCGACTCCCTCAAAAAACGCCCAGGCGTCGAGAAAATGTTCCGCGACAAAACCGGGCTCGTTCTCGACGCCTATTTCTCCGGCACCAAAGTCAAGTACATCCTCGACCGCCACAAGGGCCTGCGAAAACGCGCCCAACGCGGCGAAATCCTCTGCGGCACAATCGACACATTCCTTTTGTGGCGGCTTACCGGCGGCCGCGTCCATGCCACCGACTATTCCAACGCCAGCAGGACCCTCATGTTCAACATCCACTCGCTCGAGTGGGACGACGAACTACTCGCCATCCTCGACGTGCCCCGCGCTATCCTCCCCGAGGTCCGCGAATCCAGCGGCGTACTCGGCGAGACCGACCCCAAACTCTTTGGCGCCGCCGTTCCCATCAGCGGAATTGCCGGCGACCAGCAGGCAGCAGCGTTCGGCCAAGCCTGTTTCCAGCCCGGCATGGCCAAAAACACTTACGGCACCGGCTGCTTCATCCTCATGAACACCGGCGACAAAGCCGTCGAATCCAAAAACGGCCTGCTCACAACCATCGCCTGGGCCCTCGACGGCAAGGTCACGTACGGGCTCGAAGGCTCCATTTTCATTGCCGGCGCCGCGGTACAGTGGTTGCGCGACGGCCTAAAGATCATCAAAAAATCCAGCGACGTCGAGAAGCTCGCAGCGACCGTGCACGATTCCGGCGGCGTGTACTTCGTGCCGGCATTCGTCGGCCTCGGCGCGCCTCACTGGGACCCCTACGCCCGCGGCGCCATCATCGGCATCGAGCGCGGAACCACCGCCGGACACATCGCCCGCGCCACGCTCGAATCCATGGCGTTCCAGACACGCGACGTCATACAGGCCATGGAAGCCGACGCCCGCGTCAAGTTGAGGCGGCTCAAAGTCGACGGCGGCGCGTGCGCAAACAACTCCCTCATGCAATTCCAGGCCGACATACTCGGCGCCACGCTCGAACGGCCCGTCGTTCAAGAGACCACCGCGCTCGGCGCAGCCTATCTGGCCGGAATCGCCGTCGGCTTCTGGAAAAACACCGGCGACGCCGCCAAAAACTGGGCACTCGACAGAACCTTCAAGCCCGCCATGAAAACCAACGAACGTAACCTGCGCTACGCCAAATGGCAAGACGCCGTCAAACGCGCAAACAACTGGGCAAGATAATCGCGCCGGCATTGCCTCCAGATACGGGACGCTCACGGTTGGCACTAAGATGGAGTGGCAGACAACTCGCCGGCGGAAAAATTGGCGACACGAACGCCCTTTTGGCCACACCTTCTCCCCACGCCTCTATCCACCCCGTCTGCCCGTCCTCCGATCCATCTCCCCCTTTTGTCGTTTATGTCCTTTACGTCCCTTCTCGCCCCCACCTCCTCCGGCTACTCTTCCCGCAGATAATCGGCAGGCGCCTTGGGCATTGCGAGGATCGTGGCCACAATAACGGCGGCCGCGTTTGCGCCTATGATCACCGCAAGAAGCGCGCTTTGAACTCCCACCGACACGCTCGTCCCCGAATAAGCCGCCACCGGCACGATCGAAACCGCCGCTGCCGCCACGCCAACCAAAATGCCCGCTGCCGCGAGCCCCGCGTTTTCACTCAGCACAATCCACAGAATCTTTGCCTTCTCAAAACCCAGCGCATCGAGCAGCGCAAACTCCTGACGCCGCTCAAAACCATTGCGCAACACAACCACGCCCAGCCCGCCCGCGCCAAGAACCAGCCCTAGCCCGCCAAGCACAAGAAACATCGCCAAATATGTCGACTCGACCGCGTGGTACTCCCGAAGGCGATCCACGGCAAGCACAGCCTGCATACCATACGGCTCGAGGTCCCGGTTCATGCGGCGCGCAAGATCCGGCGCAGGCTCGCCGCCCGCGTCGACCAGGAACGCGCGGAACCCCGGCTCCGACGGAAACAGCCGCGTAAACGAATCGTCCGAGATCAGCAGCGAGCCATCGAACAGCGAGAGCCGCATCGGCAGAACCCCCACAACCCGTATCAAAAACTCGCCACCCAGCTCATCACGGTCGGCAACTGCGCCCGGTTCAGGTTCAGGCATCCGGCGTCATCGCCATCACGGACCCGCAGCGGCGCCGCATCTGCTCGAATCGTCGCGCCTGCATCGGCCGGCGACCCCGTAACCGGGATCGTTGTCTCAGCGAAAACCGCAAATCCGCCCGTGCCCGAGCTTCTGTCGCTTGCGTGCAGCCCCACGTTCTCCTGCATCGACGAGACGGCGAACACCAGGAAGCACCCACACGCAGTCAGGCCCGCGACGCTCAGCGTTCTTCCGCGCCGTCGTGTCAGGTTGACGACCGCCAGCTTCCATACGCGCGGCCGCGTGAACGACTGACGCGACCCGAGCCGGCTCAATAACCACCACCCGTAGCCAAGCAGCGCGAGCAACATGAGCGCGCCCACAGCGAAAAAGTCCAGCGCGTACGATCCCGGCTGGGTGAGCCAAGCGCCAAGGCTGAGGCCTACCGCGGGCACGAGCGCGGCCGTAGGCGGCACAAGCAACCAGTTGCAACGCCGCGGCGCCGTCGAGACCGAGGCAAAATCCGTCGCAAAAAGCTGCCGCGGCGAATACCGCGACGCTCGCCAGAGCACCGCTACCACTACGACCATCGCGCAGCCCACAGCAATCCCACCGCCCGCCGCCATGGTGCCGGCACTCGCGTGAAACGAAACCGGCGTGCCCGCAACGGCTGCCGGCCAGAACCGCGCAAGACCTGCCAGGAGCAGTCTGGCGTACCCCGTGCCGCCGATCGCGCCCAGTACCGCCCCCGCGACGGTTGTCGGCGCTGATTCCAGCAAAAAGATCCCGCGGATGCGCGACGGGCTGAACCCCAGCGAGGCGAGCGTGGCTATTTCCGGCGCACGCTGCTGCAACCCGAAAACGTACAGCAGGCCGAGAAGCATCAAAGCCGCAATAATCAGGAAAAGGCTCATCCCGAGGAACAGCCCGCCAAAATCCATCGACTGACTCACCGCAGTTCGCCCCAGTTCGCGCACCGGCACAAAATCGAGCCCAATCTTTTCCCCGCTGATGTTCTGCCGCAGCCGCTCGGCTACGCCCGCAACGTCCAAACCCGATCCCGAAAACCGCACTGCCGTTACGCTGCCAAACTGGTTTGCCCACATCTGACGCGCATCGTCAAAACAAAGCACCAATTTCGGCGTCTGGCCGTACTTCCGCCAATACGCCTCGTTCGCCGGATCCTTCAGCCGCGACTCGTCCATCGGCATACCGATGCTCCAGTCGGCGCAACTCTCAACGTCGCTGAGCCCGGGAAACTGCGGCGCAAGGTCCCGCTCGATCGCAAGCTCTTCCATCGATGCGATGCTGTGCACGGTAAAACGCCGCGTCTGCTCGACAAACGTGTTGTTCGGAAGCAGCTTGAGGTACGCCACGTCCAGCGTATCGCCGGGCGCCGCACCCAGTTCGTCTGCAACCCACTGATTGATGACGGCCTCGCCGCTTTCCATACCCGGGGGCGCGGGCCCCGCCTGCACAAACGAGTACGGCGTCATCCGCCCATCATGTGAAATCGAATTCACAAGATACGTCAGTGTCGGGCTGCTTCCCGCGATTTCCCGCGCCGCACTGACGGCCTCATCGTCAATAAAGATCGAGTCCGATTCGAGCTGGATCACTCCCGACGGATGAGATCTCAGGCGCAACCCCACGTCTTCAAGATCCCACGCCCGGTCCATGGCCCGTTGCGCGTCACCCCGCTCCACGTCGCCCCCGGCTATCAGCAGATTGGCCACGCCCTCCTCGCCCGCCAGGCCCTGCAGCCACGACCTGTCCGCGAACACGTTGTATGGCTCGAGTTGATTCGCTGAAAGGCTGAACCGGCCAAGCTGCCCCGCCGTGAGCACCGCCGCAACGGTGACAACACTCACCGCCGCAGGTTGACCGTTTCGCGAGGCCAGCGGCGCGTCGAGCGGCATTCTATTCGGGCGCATCACCCGCAGTACTACGTCGTCACCGGGCTTGATTTCCAGCGCCCGCGCCGTTTTCTCGTTGACGGCGATTGTCTGCGGATCGAGCGCAACCGCCGCCGGCGCCTCGGCAAACGTAAAGAACTCCGAATCAACTCCCAACACCTGCACCCGGTTGAGTTGGTCGTAACTCCTTTGCCGTTCCGGCGGCAGGCTGAGCATGCCCGGCAAACGGAGCACCGCCGCAACATCAAGCCGCGGCTCATCAGCGCGAACCCTCTCCGCGAGCCGCCCGTCGAACGGCCGGTTGGTCCGGTCCATTGCGAACACGACCCGCCCAAGCCGCGCCGCCGCAATCCCCTCGAGCGTGTGGTCGACCGGCCATCTCAAATTCCTTGTTCAACTCGATCAGGAGGCGCGCCAGCTCGTCCGCCGCCTGCTGATTCAGTGAACCCGTCGGCTCGTCGGCAAGAAGCAGGCTCGGCCGGTTGATCAGCGCCCGCACTACCGCCACCCGCTGCCGCTCTCCGCCCGAAATCTCGTTCGGACGGTGATCAACCCGGTCCGCCAGACCGACACGATCCAGCAGTTCCTCAGCCCGTTTCACCACACGCGGCGCCGCTTCCGCAATCAGCGTCGGGATAAGCACGTTCTCGAGCACCGTGTACTGCGGCAGAAGATGGTGCTGCTGAAATACAAAACCTATGTCCCGGTTCCGCACGCGCGCTATGTCTTTCGGGGACAGTTTGGCCACGTCCCGGCCTTTGAACATAACCCGGCCAGACGTGGGCGCGTCCAGCGTCCCGATCAGGTTCAGCAGCGTGCTCTTTCCGCTCCCCGAAGGGCCGGCCACCGCCAGCCGCTCCCCCACCTTGATCGCGAGGTCAACGTGCTCCAGCACCAGGATGGTCTTTGGGCCTGACTTGTACTCCTTCGAAATGCCCTGCAGTTCAACTACAGGTTTTGAGGACGTCATCGGACGCGTCATCGAGTTTCAGCGCCTCCTTCCGCAGAGTTGGGTGATACTGACGATTCAGATCCGAACGCAACGACCGTGCCGTCTTCGCTGCCCGCAAATACCCGGCCAAGCGCTATCGACGGCCCCGTGATTTCGTCGCCCACTTTGAACTCCCAGATTTTCCCGCCGTCATCCAGCCGCAGCATGAACACCAATCCGTTCGCTGCCGCCAGCACTTTGTCGCCGGCAATCACGGGCGACGATGGGCTGCCTCCCGCATCATACCGCCAAACTACCTTGCCGGACGACCGATCTATCGCATATACATAGCCGTCGTTGCCCGCAACCACGACCCGCCCCGCCGTAATCGCCGGCGTTGTGAACACCTCCGCCTCGATCTCCGTGTTCGTCCACGCCGCTTGGCCCGTCGCCGCGCTCACCTGCACCACCTTCCCGCTCCTCGATCCCGAAACGATCCAGTCCCCGTCAAGCGCCACACCCGCCGCGACCTGCGAGTCCGCGTCAAGTTCTATGTTTCTCGCCAGCGCCCCCGTATCCGGCGAAAACACGTGCAGGGCCGCCGCGCAACTCCCGAACGCCACAGCCCGCTCCGACACCGCCGGCGACCCGTCGCACCGGTCAATAGGCTCGCCGCGCCACACGATCGCGCCCGTGCCCGCGTCAAGGCAGTAAAGAACCGCGTCCGCTCTCCCGATAACATAGATGCGCGCACCCGCCGCCGTCTTGAGGTAATTGGGCGAGCCAATCACCGGGCTGTCGACCTGCGCGCGCCATTGCTCAACGCCCGACGCCGCATCCAGCGCATGGACCACCCCGCCCATCGTGCCCACCACCACGAGCCCATCAAAACACGCCGGCGGCGCCTCGATCTCCGCTCTCACCTGCCCGTCTTTCCCCTGCTCACCGCTGAACATCTGACGCGACCACACCCGTTGCCCCTCCGGGTTCACCGCGATGATCTCGCCCCGCGCCGTCGCAAAATAAATCAGCCCATTGTAGACCACCGGCGTCTGGCGGACCGCCGCCCCCGCTTTGAATCGCCACAGGAGATCAATCCTATCCGGCAGAGGCGCGTCGACTGCGCCCGTGAACGTGGCGGGCCCATGATAGGTGTTCCACTCGCTGTTCAACTTGGGCGCGGGCACCGGTGCTGCGGCGGCCGCGGGCTGTTGCGGCGGTTCAGGGGCCGGCTCAACCGGAACCGTTGGCGCGTTGGGCGTCATGAAAAGAAAATAGCCGCACGCGAACCCGCCTATAACGGCGATCAACGCCAACGCAATATTTCCAATCCCGCGTCGATTCATCGCAGCACCGACTCGTAAAGGCCTATCATCGCATCAGCCGTCCTCGACATATTATACCGCTCCCTCACCGCGGCCCGCCCCGTCGCCCCAAGCCCACGCGCCCTCGACGGATCAACCAGCAGCGACCGCAGCGCCCCCGCCAACGCACCCGGCGTCCCCGCGTCGTAAAGCACACCCCCGCCCGTCGCTTCGATGATCTCGGGATAGGACCCCGCCCTCGGCTGAACGACCGGCACACCGCACTCCATCGCCTCGAGCAGTTGCGCACCAAACGCCTCGCCACCCGGAACCGGCGTCGACAACACCGACACCGACCCAAGAAACTGCCTGCGCTCCGGTTTCGTGAAGCGCGGTACGATCTCAACCGAATCCTGCAAACCATGGTTCCGCAGCCGCTTCATTACGTCTTTGAAGAAAGGCCTATCGGCCGGCGTGCACCCACCGCTCGCGCGCAGCCGCAAGTCTTTCAGCGCCGGCTCGCGTTTCAGGTCGATGAAGGCTTCTGCCACCAAATTAAAACCCTGCGCCTCATTGATGCGCGACAAAAACCCGATCGTCGGCGGGTCAAACGAAACCTGCCCGTCCGAGTTGTCGGTTTCGACGCCGGGGAACAGCACGTCAATTTTCTCCCGCGCAATGCCGATCCGGCTCGCCATCCGCTCGGCGTACCAGCCGCTCGTCGCAATAAACTGGCTGACATTCCGCGCGTGGCGCCCTATCGCTTCCCAGCACGCCCTGCTGTACGGCAGCCCCATCGCCTCCACCCACGGTTCCTCGTCCTGCAGGCTGCAAACTATCCCAACGTCCATCGCCTGCCTGATCTCGGTGGCCAGCGCAATCAGCAGCGCGTTTGAAATGTGGATCACGTCGGGTTTCTCGTGCATCACGAGCCATTTGACAAGCCGATCAAACTCTTTTTTCTGAAATCCGCGCCGGCCTTCGAGCATCGAGATCGCCATCGGCCCAAGTTGCCCCGCGTTTGTCGAACCCTCGCGCCCCGCCGCCAGCTTCAGCATCCACGGCGCGTCCACCATCCGGTCAAGCCACGCCGGCGCACTGCGCAACAACGGCACATGGTGACGCAGGTACACGCTGATCCCCCCAAAAAACACCGGCGCACGCTGCGACGTCTCCGCCTCGTCACCAAACGGCGGCAGGTACAGCGGCAGCATCACCGCCTCGTGGCCCGCCCCGCGCAACGCACGAACCAGCGAATAGTCCCGCAGGCAGTTCTGGCAGTAAAACGTCCCGCCGCTCCCGGGCACGAGCAGGCAGATCTTCATGGCCGCTCCTCGCCCGCTCTCACGGCCAGCGCGCCGGTCGGGCACGCTTCCGCGCAGCGCATAGCCAGGTCGTCGCTGATGCGCCCACCCGGCGGCAGTTCTACCCGCGTATCGAGACCGCGACCCGCAAACGTGAGGCCGCCGCCGGATTGTCGGCTCAGCTCGACGCAGATCCCGCACTTCACGCACTTGCCCGGCTCAAACAACACCGGCCCCAAAACCTCGATGGCCGCAATGGCCGGCCGGTCCATGTGGCGCTTCACCGGCCCACGGATCCCGTACCGGTCCGCGTGCTGACGCAACTTGCATGAAACCGCCTTCCGGCAATCGCAGCCCAGGCAACGCCCCGCCTCACTCGTCGCATCGTCCACCAGGCGCGTGACGCCGTACGCATGGATCTCCTCGGGCCGAAGTTTTCCAATCACTGAATTGTAGCGGCGGCTGCTCTGATCTTGCTGGCCGCGAAGGAACGCTTCCGCCGCCCGTGCCCCTGCCTTCCCGTTGGCAACCGACCGCGCGGGCATGGCGTGTTCGTCCGCACGAAACACATTGGCCGCAACAGGCGCGCCGGCGTCGCAAGCCACAATGACCGCGTCACACGTTGACACCACCCCGGCCGCATCAACCGCACGTCCCAGCATCAACTCAGCGCCCATCCGCCGGATCGACTCGACCTCCGCATCGAGAATCTCAGCCGGCAACTGTTGCGCGTATCGCACACGCACACTCGAGCAGGCCACCGGAGCTTCGTCGTACACCCGGCACGCATGCCCACGCAGCAGGCTCGTAAACGCCGCGCTCAACCCCGCCAGCCCCGCACCGATTACGCCCACCGTTTTGCCCGACCCCTCTGCGCGCTCTGGCATCCCTTCGCCCAGCGCCGCATGGCACGCCCGAATCCCCACGGGCGCATCGTACTGCGCCCGTCTGCATCCCTTCTCGCACGGCGCCCCGCAGACCCTGCACAGCGTCGCAGGGAAAACTAGATCCCGTTGCGCGACACGCGCCGCCCCCGACTCATCCCCGCCCGACATCAGCCGCAGCAGCCCCGGGATATCGAGCGACGCCGGGCAAATCCGGGTGCACGGCGCTTCGCAATCGCCCACGTGCTCGCTCAGCAGCATCAGCAGCGTCTCGCGCCGCAACCCCGCCACTTCATCCCCGCGCGTGTCGACCTCCATCCCGTCTTCCGCCTTGGCGCTGCATGCCGGCAGCATCCGGCCCGACCCGGCGTCTTTGACCACGCACACCATGCACGACGCCTGCGCGCCCGTCTGCCGCGTATAGCACAGCGTGGGAATTTCCGCGCCCGCTTTGGCCGCGGCATCCAGCAGCGTCGCCCCGGCCCCGACTTCAACCTCAACGTTGTCGATTCTCAAGCGCGCCACTTAGTTCACCTCTACGGCGTCTACCGGACACACATCAAAACACCCGCCGCATCGCACACATTTCACCGCATCGATTTCGTGCACCTCGTACGGCTTCATCCCAATCGCCCCGGCCGGGCATTGCTGCGCGCATTTCGTGCAGCCGATGCAGTCCTCCTTAATCGAGTACGTGATGAGCGCCTTGCACTTTTTTGCCGGGCATTTCCCGTTGATGTGCGCGTCGAACTCGTCCCTGAAATACTTCAAAGACGTGAGCACCGGGTTGGGCGCGGTTCTACCAAGCCCGCAAAGGCTGTTCCGCTTCACCGTCACCGCCAGCCGCTCCAGCACCTCGATGTCCTCGCCGCTGCCCCGACCTTCGCACAGCCGCTCGAGGATCTCCAGCATCTGTTTCGTCCCGACTCTGCACGGCGTACATTTCCCGCACGACTCAATCTGCGTGAACGACAAAAAATACCGGCTCATCTCCACGATGCAGTCCCGGTCATCCAGCACCACAAAGCCGCCCGAGCCCATCATCGCACCCGCTTCCGTCAGGCTCTCGTAATCGACGGGCAGATCGGCGAGCGATTCCGGGATGCACCCGCCCGACGGGCCCCCGATCTGCACCGCCTTCAGCCTGCGCCCCTCCGCCACTCCACCGCCGATCTCCTCAACGATCTCCCGCACCGTCGTCCCCATCGGCACTTCAATCAGCCCGCCCCGAAGAACTTTCCCGGCCAGCGCGAAAACTTTCGTGCCTCGGCTGCGGTCAGTCCCAATTTCCGCAAAAGCGTCCGGCCCATGGCGCACTATCCACGGGACAAACGCCAGCGTCTCAACATTGCTCACCAGCGTCGGATATCCGTGAAGCCCTTGGTGCGCCGGATACGGCGGGCGGAGGCTCGGCGTCGGGCGCCGCCCTTCAAGCGTCGCGATCAGCGCCGACTCCTCACCGCAAATAAACGCCCCCGCACCTTCTCGCAACTCCACGCTGAACTCCTGCCCCTTCCCCAGAATGCGCCCGCCGAAGTAGCCCGCGCCCCCGCACGTCTCCAGCGCCGCGCGCACCCGCGATACTGCCAACGGGTATTCCGCACGGATGTAGCAGATGCCCCGCGTCGCGCCCGTGGCCACTGCGGCGATCAGCATGCCCTCGATCACCCGGAACGGGTACGATTCCAGCGTCATCCGGTCCATGAACGCACCAGGGTCGCCTTCGTCCCCGTTGCAGATGATATATTTGACCTCGCCCGGCGCATTGCGCACCTCCCGCCACTTTCGCGCCGTAAAAAAACCCGCGCCCCCGCGCCCCCGCAAACCGCTCCGGTCAATCAGCCCGATGACATCCTCCGCAGACATCTCCCGCACCGGGAACCCTCATCACGTCGTCCGTGTAAAGATGTTCAAGCCACCGGGCCGCGGCCGCGCGAACCCGGCCACCCGTTGTGCCCGGCGTGAACGTGTCCAGGACAATGTCCGGAACGTCTTCGGCCCGCACTTTCGCAAAAATCTTCGCGGGCATCCCGGGCGCGACGATTTCCATCATCGGCGTCTGGTGGCACATCCCCACGCAACTCACATGTTTGACGCGCACGTCAATGTTGTACCGCGCAATCGTCTCTTCCAGCGCCCCGCGGATTCGCTCGCTCCCGCCCGCCACGCAGCACGAACCAAGCCCAATGCGGATCTCCGCCGGCGCCGAATCGTTCGCGGCAGCCGCTGCCCCAGCACCCGCGCCCGCCTCAGCCCCTTTGAGAAACGCTTCAAGCATCTCCGGTACCGACCCCCGGCTCACGTGCCCGTACGTGACCGAGTCAATCTGCACCGCCGGCGCAAGTGTGCAGCAACCCAGGCACCGCACTTTCTGCACGGTGAACAGCCCGTCCTTGTCCGTGTCCTCGCCCGCGCCGATCCCCAGTTCGCCCGTGATGGCATCAAACACCGCCGGCGCGCCTTTCAAGTGGCACGCCGTACCATCGCACACGCACACCGAATGCTGGCCCGCCGGCCTCCTCCGAAACTGCGGAAAAAACGTCGCAACCGAATGGAGATCGTGCATCTTGATCTCCGTGGTCGCGCAAACACGCTCGAGCGCCGGTTCGGGCAGGTACCGGAATTGCTTCTGAATTGCCTGCAAGATCGGTATCACCGCATCCCGCCTCCGCCCGCACCTCCCAACAATCGCGTCCACCATGTCCACTGTCTGGGACGCCCCCCGGCAGTTGTGGGGGGTGTCCCACTTTTCACTCCGCTTTCTGTGCTTAATGCTCATCTTCCGCCGCCACGCACCAAAGGTGCTTTTCCATCCGTCTGGGACGCCCCCCGGCAGTTGTGGGGGGTGTCCCACTTTTGAGTCCCTTTTCTTTGCTCAGCCATCATCTTCCGCCGCCACGCACCAAAGGTGGCCTTCCGTCCTGATGTAGATCCGCTTATCCAAAAACGCCGGCGTCGCAAAAATCGGCTCGCCCAACGCCGAATCCCCTACCAACACAAATTCCGGCCCCGTCTTGAACACGTGCGTCACGCCCGCCTTGTCACCCACAAACACCCTGTCGCCAACGACGATCGGCGACGAATAGAAACCCTCATCAAACTCGTGCTGCCAAACCATTTTCCCGCTGGCCGCGTCCAAACACACCACGTAACCCATCGACGTCGCAACGTAAAAATACGTCCCGTCACCCACCGGGCTCGATACATCCGGCAGCGCCTCATCCCACTCCCACGCCGCCGCCGCCGTCGGCGCCTCCGGCGTACCACCGAGCGTCAGCGCCGTAGCCATCGCGTACTCGTTCGCCACAAAGATCCTCCCGCCGCCGTACGCCGGGCTTGGCGCGACCTCCCCATCGAGACATTTCACCTGCCACAACAGTTTCCCCGAAACCGGGTCGTACGAATCAACGTTCTTCTCGCTGTTCAGAATAAGCTGCGGACCCTGCGCCGACGGGATGCAAGCCGGCGACGCCCACGAAATGTACTGCCGCGGCGCCGACCAAACCTCGTGGCCGTCATAAACATCCAGCGCGATCAGCTTCCCCTTCTTCATCTGGTCGTACTGCACCAACAGAAGGTCGCCGTACGCCAAAAGCGAAGAACTGTGCCCGTAGTGATTATCCGGAAGGCCAAGGTTCTTTTGCCAGAACACATTCCCGTCATGCCCGCACGCCACCACGTCGCCCGTCGGGAAAATCGCAAACACCTGCGAACCGTGCGCTACCATCGTCGACGGCGCGTAGCCCGTGTCTTCGGCCAATTGCGGCGGCGGCGCGCCGGGGACTCCGTCCCCCATAAACCGCCACACGATCTGGCCGGTGTCCGCGTCAAACGCGAAAAGTTCCCGCTGGCTTTCCGTCGCCCCGGTCAGGAACACTCTGTTACCCCACACAACCGGCGAGTTCCGGCCCGGCAGCGGGATCTCCACTTTCCACTTGATGTTTTTCCCGCTCGCCCCGTCCCAGTCTGACGGCGCCGTCGTGTGCCGCGCTACGCCATACGATCCCGGACCACGGAACGACGGCCAGTTCTGCTCCACGGCCTCCCAGTCCGGCGGCGTCACTCGAGGCGTCGGCGCGATGAACCGCGTCGGAGCCGGCGACGAACTCGGGATTCGCAAATCCGTGAACAACGCCGCAAGTACCGCCAACGCTACAAAACCAATCCCCGCACCCTCTATAAGCCGCCGCGCACGCGCGCGCACCCGCCAAAAATCGTCCCGCGCTACACCCGCCTCCGGAGACGGCACGCGCGGCTTGAATGTCGCCGCCAGCCGGAGCGCCGCCAGGAATACCACCGCGCCCCCAAGCAAAAGCCACGCCCCCGTGCGGATATGCCCCTGGCTCGTCAGGTAAGCTTTCCGCGCAAGCAGATCCAGCGTCTCGATTTGCTCGACAAGTTCCGGCGTGGCCGCCGGCGACTTGATGATTTCCTGCCGCAACTCGATCAGGCCCGGCGAATCCAACGGCGCCGCAAATCGGATCTGAACGTAGTTCGCGATCAGCAGCGTCGCAACAACAGCCGAAAACGCGCCCGAAATAATCGCTACCGTCACCGCAGCGTTCCGCGCCACCGGCCGGACCCTAAACCGCGCCTGACTTTGTTTCAAAAGTTTTTTGTCCACTCTGTCCACGATGTCCGCGAATGCCAGTTCCTTTTTAGCCTGCTTCAGCAGGCTCCTCTTTGCACCCGGTTTTAACCGGGGTGGTATTTGCCTATGCCTCCGTCCACTCCGTCCGCTCCGTCCACTATGTCCACTCTGTCCACAACGTCCGTCTGCTCACACTTTCTTCTCCACCGGGCAATAAT
>JAPLKX010000357.1 GCA_026387845.1 Candidatus Hydrogenedentota bacterium
TGATGCTGATCGTCTGGCTGTTTCAGTGGCTGGCCGAATACAGTACCAACCAGGAAGTCATCCAAAAATATTGCGCGGCCAAGACAGCCCGGGACGCGCGGCGGGCCATGTGGGAGTGCTGCCTGTGCAGCGTACCCACCTGGGGCTACTTCATGTTCCTCGGCACGGGCCTGTACGTGTTCTACAAGGTCTTTCCGGATCCCAACGCGGCCGCCATGCTTACCGGCGAGAGGAGCGCCGAACAGATCCTGCCGTATTTCGTGACGACGCAACTGCCGCCGGGGCTGACGGGCGTGGTGGTCGCGGCCGTGCTGGCGGCCGCCATGTCCAGCATGTCGTCGGCGATGAACTCGATCTCGGCCGTGGCCATAACCGACGTGTACCGGCGCCACCTCGCACGCGGCCGCGACGACCGCCATTATGTGCTCGCCGCAAAGCTCGTCACGCTGGCCAGCTCAGTCATCATGGTCGGCGGCGCCTGGTGCCTGTTCATCTGGCCAACCAAAACGCTCCAGCACCTCTCCACGGAGCTTACCTCGATCATCGCCGGCGGCCTGCTCGGCCTCTACATGCTCGGCTTTTTCACGCGCCGCGGCGACGGGAGGCACGTTGCTGTCGGCATCGTGCTGACCACGGCCTTCTCCGCCGTTATATCGCTGGCAGGCCTCGGCTGGCTCCCGCCGGGGCCGACGCAATTCATCCAGTCCCATTTCGACGCCTACTACACCGGCATCTTCGGGAATATCCTGATGTTTATCGCCGGTTACCTGATGGCCACGCTCCTCCCCCTCAAGAAATCCCGCGATTGGACCAACCTCACCGTCTGGACTCAACGGCAGTTGGCTCCAGACGAATAGGTTTAACCATCAGAAGCCGGCGTCTGCCCCTGACTCCTCCATTTTCTCAGTCAGAACGAACACGTATTCCTCTGGCCTCGGCGTGACGGACTGAGTCATCGGTTCAAAACCTTCTTTCTGCACCATCAAATCAACAGGTGTTACGGGGGCCTCGTCCCAGTAGAAACAACCGTTCCTGTCTGTGGACGTGCGAAACTTTATGGCATGGGAATCTACCGAAAACTCGTCTTGATCGTATACGGACTCGACCACAACACCCGGCAGCGGTGTCCCCTGCTCGTCCGTTACGCGGCCACGAACCACTCGGCCCGCCATCAACACGATCTTCGTCGGCGCCATGTCCGGGCCGGCCTTGAGTTCGGCGACCACGGCCGTGTATCCGGCCGCCTTGGCCTTAACCATCATTGGGCCTTCCTTGCAATTCGTGAAAACAAACGCGCCTTGTTTATCCGTGGTGGCCAGGCGATTAGTCGCGATCAGGACATCTTTAACGCGGCGCTGCTCCAGCTCCGTTACGATGGCTCCTTCTATGGGCTGTTCATTCTCATCCACAACGTTGCCGCAAACGTCAAGGCCCCGCCTGATAACCAGCGACTGGGTCTCGTTGCGCAGATTCTTTGAGACCAAAGACCCGGCAGCGTATGTCGTGTCCGCATAGTCCGGATGGTGGAGCGTCACGGGGAGCGTCGAAGCATCGGCGGGAGCATGAATGCATTGCCAGGCGCCGTCTTCACCGGTGGTTTCGGTGTGGGGGGGGTGTCCGCCTTTCATCCGACTGCGCCGGCCTGGCATGGGCAAAGCGACCGTCACTCCTTTGACAGGCTCGCCTTCCTCGTTCCGGACAATCCCGCCAATGGTGACGGCCGGTTCCAGTTCAATGAGCAGTTCCTGGTTTGGATCCGTTATCCATTCCAGCTGTTTTGTCACGTAGCCTTCGGCGAAAACGGTCAGTTCATGAAGGTTGTTATCACTGCGCGTATAGAAGACCACCTTGCCTTGCGGGTCAGTCCAGTAGAATTCGGTGCTCCACTGATGCTCCGGTGGCCGTTGATAGTCGATCTGGGCCATGGCAATTGGGGCCTTGCTCTGGGCATCCACAACACGGAGTGTGTGTGCCAACCCCGAACGGTAGGCAATCCGGCCACCCCCCATTGCCGATTTGAACCAGCCGATGTCGTCGTCGTTAATGGTGTTGGGAAGCCTGAGATAGGTCAGGTTGGTCAGGTTAAGTAGGTGCGGCAGGCCCTCCTCGGTAACCCGCGTGTGCAGGAGCTCCAGATGGCGCAGGCCGGTCAGCCGGCCAACGTACTGCATTCCCTCGTTCCCCACCGGAGAGGCTTCCAAATCTAGGAATTCAAGGTTCGGAAGGTTTTGAAGAGCCCGCACGCCAACATCGGTTACGTATGTCGTGGATATCCCGAGCACCCGCATGTTGGGCATCGCCCTGACGATAAATGCCAGCCCCTGATTGCCGATTTCGGTCATCCAGAGATCCAGAAACTCCATTTTCCTCAGCTTGCCGAGATACCGCAGGCTCTCGTCCGTGACGCCGATCATGTCCAGGTCAAGAAACGTCAGGTTGGTCAGGTTGGACAGGTGCTGCAAGCCTTTGGGCGTCACCTGCGTGCAGCCGATGCACAGCCTTTCAAGCGTCTTCATATCGGCAAGATGGCGCAGGCCTTCGTCCCTGATTTCCGTGTGCTCGAATAGCAGTTCCCGCAGATTCATCCCTTTAAGGTATTCCAGGTCTTGATCCCGCACCTCGGTGCTGCTGAAATCGATCGACTGTAGGTCGTCCGGGCCCAGGTACGCCAGAGGAGACAAATCAGTCACGGCGTTGGGATCGAGCACCAGGCGCGCCTGGTGTGCCGCCGGGATGACGACCTTCCCCTGGGCCGACGACAACGGTTTCCACCCTTCTTTGAGGCCAAAGCATCCTTGCGTGTCGACGGGACCATAGCTGTTATCTCCCCACGGGCGGATCAGAATCTGTCCCATGGACCAGGAATCCGGCAGCACTATCGTGCGTTGCGGTGGCGGGGTGGCATCCTGCGCAAAGACATGCTCAATCCCGTGCCAGCCCACGACCAGGGCAAGTGTGGCGGCAACAATCACACCCAAAATGCCACTCAGCAGATTGGATTTCCCCACCGTTGAAACACCGGCAAGCCGCCTTATTCGCAACAGCAAATCTCCGCCGGTCGCCGCCATGGCCAGAGAGGGTCTGCCGCAGCGGAGTTCTTCGACCCGCGCCAGCGCCATCGCGTACGCAAGGCTGTCGCCGCTCGCCGTCACCGCCAAGTCGTCACAACAAAGCTCGCGTTCGATCCGGGCGCGTTTTGAAACCCACCACACCAGCGGATGGTAGAACAGGAACGTTTCAATGACCGTCTGAACAAGATTAAAAGCGTAGTCGTGGCGGCGGATGTGCGCCAGTTCATGTGCGAGGATCGACCCCAACTGCCCCTGCGTCAGGCCCGACACCATGTGCTCGGGAATCAGGATCACGGGGCGCAACCATCCAACCGTGGCCGGAACACGGGCCAGGCCTGATTTTAAGAGCTGCACTGCACGTCTGACCCGAAGCCGTTCTTGCAGGGTCGTGAGCACCGGGGCAACCTCGTGGGGGAGGGGTTCCGTGAACCGGTGACACATGCGCTGCACCAACAGCCACCCGGCCAGGTTGGATAGTGAAAGCGCCAATACGCCTGCAATCCAGAAAAGCAACAGCCAGGGAACGGCCGGCGCCGCCTGTCGCCTGCACCAGTTCAGCGCGGCTCGTGCAGTCAGCGGGGGCGTGGTACGCCGGGCTTGTGCCGCCACGGGAGTACCGGTCACCGGATCTGATTGGGGCTGGAGGCTTTGCACGGCGGTTGCTTCAGGCTGTGCGACCGTACCGAGACTCGCCGGCATGGGTGCGGCAGTCTCGGCTTCATCCAGCACTGGACGTACTGACATGGCCGTGAGCAATGGCGCCACAGCCATCGCCAGCAGAGTCCCGTAGCATGCCAGATAGCGGGCCTGTGGCGAACGCTTCCGCATGAGGAGCAAAGCGACCATTAAGAGCGCTGTCAGCCCCGCACCCTGCCAAAAGAAATGCAGTAACCCCCATCCTACCCGCAGGGCCAACGGAAATCCAGTGAGAAGGTCGATCACGTTCATGGTGTCACTCCTCCATTTTCTTGAGTAATCTCCGAATTTCTTCCAATTCCTCAGGAGAGGACTTCCTGGTAGAGAGAGCTTGCATTACGAGCTTGCCCGCCGATCCGCGGAACGCGCGCGTGATCAAATCACCCACCAACTGCCGCTGGGTCTTTTCCTCCTCCTGCGCCGGCATATAGACATGGGGCCTGCGCTTCTCATCCCGAACCAGCAACCCTTTCTGGTGCATGATTTGCATGAACTTGAGGGCCGTCGTATACCCCGTCGGGCGCTCTTCACTCAATACTTCCTGCACATCCCGCACGGTTGACGGGCCGCGATCCCAAAGCACACGCAGAATCGCCAGTTCCGCAACCGTGGGGCGAGGGGGAACTTTTCTCGTCATTTTCTTGCTCCTTGTGTTTGCCGGAGGAGGCTGTTTGTCCGATTGTATACGAAAAGCTTCGTTTTGTCAACGAAAAGTTTCGTAATGCGGCGTTTGGCTTATTCCCAGTGCAAAATAAGGGCAGTCCGGCGGCAAGAAGCGTATTGTAATCTCACGCCTCTTTCGATTAACTTACTGGTAGCTTACTGGCGGGACAATGAGGAGGAGCCGTGACGTGGCTGACGACTACGAAATCCATGTGATCTCGAACACGCACTGGGATCGCGAGTGGATCTACGATTTCCGCGAAACCCGGATGATGCTGGTCGAGTTTTTTGACCGGCTGCTCGACGTTTTTGAAAACGAACCGGGGTTTAACTCGTACGTCCTGGATTCGCAGACGGTGCCGCTCGAGGATTACCTCGAGGTGCGCCCGGAGAACCGCGAGAAGCTGGCCTATTACGTGAGGTCGGGCCGCCTCCTCGTAGGCCCGTGGTACACCGACCCGGAAGGGTTCACGGTGAACGGGGAGAGCCTGGTGCGCAACCTGCTGTACGGCCATCGGGTCGCGCGGGAGTTCGGCAAGGTGATGAAAGTCGGCCATACCCCGTTCTCCTACGGTCAGAACTCGCAGATGCCCCAGATTTACAGCGGGTTCGGGATTGACACGATGCTGTTTTACCATGGCGTCTCGCATGACGATACGCCCAACGAATTCATTTTCGAAGGCGCGGATGGAACGCGCATCCTGGGCTCGCAGATGAGTTCGGGCGCCCGCTACAACTTCTATCAGAACGTCTACCGCAGAGTTCTGTACGGCGCGGGGATCGACGATCGCGAGTACGAGTGGACGCAGGGCGGCCTGCCGTTCCGGTTGTGCGGCGAATGCCACATGCTTGACCACCATTTCCTGCTCGACCCGCGCACCGAGTTCCACAAGGAGTACATTAAAGAAGCCGTGCTCAACCTGAGCGAGGCCGAAAAGCACGTGGCGACTACCAAGTATCTCGCGTTTATGGACGGCCATGACGCGAGTGTGCCGGATGCCATGGTTGTGCGCATCATCGAAGAAGCCCAGCGAATTCTCGGCAAAGACAAGATCTTCCACTGCAGTCTGGAAGATCACATGGCGAAGGTGAAATCGGCCGTTGAAAACTTGCCGGTGTTGCGCGGTGAGCGGCGCGTGCCGAAACCGATGGGGGCGCGCGTGCATCTGTACAGCGACGTGTTGTCGTGCAGGACGCGGATGAAGCGGGCAAACGCACTCGCCGAACAGGCGTTGCAGCGGCTGGCGGAGCCGTTTGCGGCGCTGGCGTGGCGGCTTGGGGCGGAGTATCCGGCCACGCAACTCGACATGGCGTGGAAACTGCTCCTGAAAGGCCACGCCCACGACAGCATCTCGGGCACCGGCGTCGATGATATTGAACGCGACATGCTTCACCGGATCCGCCAGGTCGTCAACATCTCGCGCGGGCTTTTCATACGCTCGCTCCAGCACATTCAACTGCAAATCAACAATTCCGACGCCGGCGAAGACGACGTGCTCCTCACGGTGTTCAACCCGTCCCCGTGGCGGCGCCGCGAGGTGGTGACGGCGGCGGTGGACCTGCCGGCGACGTCCGGCTACCGCCAGTTCAGCGTGTGGGACGCCGAGCGTGACGAAGAGGCGCCGATGCAGCTTGTATCGCGCCGACCCCATCACGCCGTCATGAACCATTCGCTCGACGCCACCGCCATGATGTCATGCGATCAGGCCGTGGTACGCTTCGAAGCGGACGTGCCGCCGATGGGTTACGCAACCTACGCGCTGGCGCGGCAGGCGGCTGCGGGCGGGCGCGGGCTCGTCTGCGGCCAAAACGAAATGCGCAACGGGCACCTGCACGTCGCGATCAATAGCGACGGTACGCTGCGCCTCACGCACACCAAGACGGGCGGGCAGTTCGACGGCCTGTTGTATTACGAAGACGGCGGCGAGGCCGGGCACGCCTGGATGCACATCGAGCCGGCCCACGATTCCATCGTGACGACACTGGGCGCGCCGGCGCGCGTCACGCTCGAGGAGGACGGGCCGCTGCTGGCGCGGTACCGCATCGAGTATGTGCTGAACGTGCCGGCGCGGCTCGAGGAAAACCGGGGCGACGATTGGCAGCGGCTGGATGGTGCGGCCAATTCGTCTTGCCGCAGCAACGAAACCCGCCCGCTGCCGATCACGTCGCTCGTGACGCTGAAGAAAAACGCAAAGGCCGTTGAGGTCAACGTCATGTTCGACAACACGTGCGACGACCACCGGCTGCGCGTCCTGTTTCCCACACACCTCGATACCGATACGTGCAGCGTCGAGAGCGCGTTCGATGTCGTCGACCGGCCAATTGAACCAGAGGCGGGCGAGCCGTGGGCGGATACGCCGCGGGCGACGTTCCCGATGCAGCGGTTCATCGACCTCAGCGACGGCGATTTCGGGCTCGCCGTGATCAACGACGGCCTGCGCGAATACGAAGTGACACGCGACGGGCGCAGGGCCGTGGCCGTGACGTTGCTGCGGGCGTTTGAGGTGGCGCTCACAACGGTCAGCAAACGCTGGGAGCGGCACCCTGAAATGCGCCGGGCGCAGGCGCACGGCCGCCACGAGTTCCGATTCCTGTTGTATCCGCACGCGGGCACGTGGGCGGCGGGGGACGTGCCGCGCCTCGCTGAAGAACTGGCGTTGCCCCTGCAGCCGGCGCAAGCAGGCCCGCATACCGGCAGCCTGCCGCGGCGCCATTCGCTGCTCGAGATAGCCCCGTCGAACCTCGTGCTGAGCGCGCTCAAGCTGGCAGAGAATCGCAAGGCCCTCACGTTGCGGGTCTACAATCCGACGAGTAATCCAATTGCGGGCTGCGTCACGTTCCTGGAGCGAGTCAAATCGGCCCGGCTCGTCACGCTCGAAGAACTGCCCGCAGATGCATTGGATTTCGACGGCGCCATGATCAAGCTTTCCGCACCCCCAAAAAAAATCCTCACTATTGAGGCGGTGTTTGAATAATGCCAGCAACGACCATGGTTGACCGCGTCGTCAAATACGTCCTGTCCATGCGGGACCAACTTGCCCAGGTGCGCCTGGAAGAGGCGGCCATCTGTTCCGCGTACGGCAAGAGTGCGTCCGGGTTCCGCGAACGCTCGAGGCGGTCGGAAATCTCGCGCGTGGTCAAGAACTGGCTGTCAATGGATTCCGCGGAACGGCCTGCAACCTTCGGCCGCAGGCAGCAACTCCTGTTGCGCGTCGTGATCAACTTGCTCTTGTCGCGCGGTGTCGACAGCCTTTCCTGGGACGAAACCGGCTTCTTATGCGAGGCATTTGACCTGGCCGTCCAGGGAAAACGAGCAAGCGAGCGCCTGCGCGGTATCCTGGAACCGCATGCCGGCGTGCTGCGGATGCGTCGTGAAGCCCGAAAACGGCCGGCCGGCGCCGACATGCTCGAGACGCGCGTCCGCCTGGTTTTTCCCGAACAGTTGGAAGAAAGCGCGCGCCGGCCGGCGCCGCTTTTTCCCGGTCAGCCGCGGCCGCCGCTCGGCCCGACGCTCGAGGCGGCCGGGCCGGTGAGGGTGATTGGCGGCATCCCCGACGACTGCACGGTCCTGGTTACCGGCGGGCCGTGTTCCGTGGACGGTTACCTCCTGGGCCGGCTGGGCGTGTCGGACGGCTGCGACATCAGCGAGAATATTGCGGGCAGCGTGGTGGCGGCCTCGGGCAACGTTCGCTGCCGCAACATTATCGAGAAAGCGTTCGTGGTGGCGAAATCGGGCACGGTGAAGTTTGTCCAGGCGATGAATCCTCAACTGGTCTTTGGGGGCGCGAGGATTGTGGCTTCGGATTCGATTTCGCGGGGCCTGTTTTACGGGGCGGACATCAAGTCGGGCAATTTAATAAGAGGCGGCACGTTCCACGTTACCGGGCGTCTTTCAGCGAAACAGTTGATGCCGGACGAGGCATGCCCGCTGAATATTGTGCTGCGGACCGCCATCTCGTTTGAAGAGTACGGCGAGCAGTTGGGGTCGGAAGCCCTGCACTTGAGGGCGCGCGCCGCCGGCATTCGGCGAAAACTCATGCACTTGGGCAACATGGTGCGGGCGACACAGGCCGAGGCCGAGCATGCCGCCTCGACCATCGTGCTGCGCGCATTCAGCGACCTGCGGCTGATGAATGTCCTTGAAGAACGGGGGCGGGCGGGGCGCCGCGTGGCCGTGCTCAACAGGCTGATCGGCGCGTTGCAGGAACTTTACGCCGGGGCCGAAGAGGCGCTGGCGCAGCATGAGCAAATCCCCGACGAACTGACCGGCGAAGCCGTGTTCAGCGACATTGAACAAGACCTGGACGAGCTGGCGCGGGATGGCGCCGCGGAGGCCGGTTTCGCCCAGGAGCATGAGCAAATCCGGGCGCTGTACGAGCGCCTGGGCTGGTTGCGAAACGACCGGACGGATATCCTGGGCGTGCTCGGCCAACTCCGCGACCAGATGGAGGCGTGGATCGTCGAGCGGCAGGGGCTCAACGCCCAGTTGGACCGGTTGAACGGCGAAGTCAACCGGGCCGTGCCGGAGGCCGGGCTCGAGGCCCTGGCGCAACGGGCCAAACAGGACCGCGAACCCAAGCTGGCCGCACTTCAGCGCAAGATCATGGCGTTGAAGAACAACCCCCCGACCGCCGACGTCCAGCGGAAACTGCAGGCGCCGCTTGTACAGCTCATGATCAACATGATGCAGCGCAGAATCCAGCGGCTGAACGAACTCGGCGTGAGCATCAAAACCTGTAAACACCAACTGGCCGCCGTCAGCGAGGAGTTGCAGGCCAAATACCGGCTGGGCGAAAACACCCGCGTCGAAACCACTCCTGCAACGGCGACAGGGAGATTTGCTGCGGGCGTCAGAATTTACCGGGACGCTTACGTGCTGGAGGACCCGAAGCCGGCGGCAGGCGCCGTGCTCAAGACACCGGACAGCGGCGAAAATACGATCACCTACCAGCGGGGCCTTGCCTGCGTGATCGCGGTCGAGCCCGAAGCGGAGCCGTCTACGGAGCCGCCGCCGGCCCGGCCGACGCCGTAGGCGCCAGTTCCAACCCGTCGGAAAGCCCGCCCCAGTTCTTCACCACAACCTCCTCGCCGCCGGCTGCTCCCTCGAGGATTTCCACAAAACCGCCGGCTTGTTCGCCAGTTTTAATGAATGCGCGGCGCGCTTTCCCGCTGTCGTTCACCCAAACAAACGACCGGCCCTCGTCCTGTAGAACAGCCGATTGAGGAACCGCAACCGATTCCGCCCCTCCCGGAGACTCAAACCGCGCCGTGCAAAACATCCCCGACTTGATCGCCCGGTCGGCGTTGTCGACCGTCACCTTGACCAGAAACGTCCGCGCACGGGCATCCACCGCCTGGTTCACCGCCGAGACCGTGCCCTGCCGTTTCAGGCCGAGGACGTCGATGTCCACCTCCACGGTTTGGCCCATGCTTACGAGCGTTGCGAACCGCTCGGGCACGTTGATTTCGGCTTCCATGACGGCCAGGTTGGCCATGTCGATGACAGTCTCGCCTCGTCTGGCGAAATCGCCGGGCTTGTAGGCTCTCATGGTTACCGTGCCGTCAAACGGCGCGACAACCGTGGTGTCGGTGAGGGCTTGCTGGGCCTGGGCCAGTGCGGCCCGCGCCTGTTCGACTTTGGCGTCCGCGACCGCCACTTGCTCCTTGGTCGGCCCCGATTTGGCCATGCGGAGTTGTTCCGAAGCGGCGGTGACCTGGGCGGCGGCGGCTTCCGCCGCGGAGCGTGCCATGTCCCACTCCGCCGGCGAGACGCTTCCCCGGTCGAACAGCGTCTTTACCCTGTTCTTGTCCTCGTCGATGCGCTTGAATTCGGATTGCGCCCTGGTCAACTGGGCCTGGAGGGTCTCGACCTCCTCGTTTCGCCTCCACGCCTTGAGATCGGCGACGCCCGCGACCGCGGTGGCCAGCGCCGCTTGGGCGTTCAGCATGGCGAGCCGCGCGTCTACCGGCCGCGTCGTGAACAGCGGGTCGCCTCTTTTAACCTCCACGCCAATGTCGACGAACACGCTGTCCAGCGGCCCGTCGATCAGGGCGCGCACCTTGGCCTGCTCTTTGGGCATCAACGAGCCGGGGGCTTGAAACGCCTTGCCGAACGCCCGCATTTCCGCCTTGGCCGTCTCGACTTGCCGCGCGGTCAACGCCGTCTCTTTTTTGATGCCGGTTGCGGCCTCATCCGTTGAGCGGCTACACGATGAGGCCCCGAACACCACCAGCCCGAGCGCGACCGCCACAATCAGGTTTTTGCTCATGTTACCCATTGGATCCCCATTGTTCTTCGGGCACGACGCCGCGCCGCGCCAATAGCGTGCCTTCAGCTTTGTACAAGTTGGTCAGCGCCTGGATGTACTGGACCCGCGCCGTCACCTCGCCCACTTGCGCCTGGATCAGGTCGCGTTGGACCAACAGCACATCGAGGTCCGTTGACATCCCCACGCTGAACCGGTCCTGCTGAATTCGCAACTGTTCCTCGCGGGCCACTACGGCCGCCCGCGTCGATGTCACCCGCTCCCACTGCCGCCCAACCTCGACCACCGCCGCCCTCACCTCCGCCTCCAGCAGTTGCTCCAGGTTGCCCACCGACGCCTCCGCCTGCGCCTCGATGAACCGCGCCCGCCGGTACCGCGCCCGCTCCGCCCGGTTCAGCAGCGGCACTTCAAGTGAAACGCCGACCGCAAAATTGTCGTAGTCGTTGTTATCCAAATAATACGTTGACGAGCCCAGGCTTTCGCCGAGGCTTTGCCGCCCGTACGAGGCGAATGCATCCAGCCGCGGCAGCAGCCCGTTCTGTGTCCGCACAACATCGAGCTCCCTGTTCGCCAGTTCGAGCCGGGCCTGTGCCAGTTCCGGCCGGCATAACAGCGCCAGTTTGTCGCTGGCGTCGCCGTCGATGGCGACCTGCTCGACCGCGGGCGGGTCGGCCGGATCGAATTCGACCCGCCACTCGTCCGCGCCTTCCGGATTGAGCAGGCGGATCAGCGCGATGGTTCTGGTTTTGACGAGCGCCCGGGCGTCCGCCAGATCGGCCCGCCGCGATTCCGCCTCGGCCTTGGCCGCGATCACCGCGCCCTGGATGGCCCGGCCCACGTCCACCATGTCTTGCGTCCGCTGCTGTTGTTGCTCGGCAAGCTGGACGGAGAACTCGCGGATCTTGAGCAACTCCCGCGCAAGAACCAAATCCCAGTAGGCGGTCTCAACCTGCTGGACGAGTTGAAGCAGGTCGTTGCGGAACACATGCTCGGTTTTGGCGGCGTTGTTCCTGGCCTGCCGCAGCGCTACCAGGTTCACCGCCGGGCCCCCACCTCGCAACAACGCCTGATTCACGCCCACCGACCATTCGCCCGTGTATTCTTCCGGCGTAAAATTGGATTTGGCGCGCGTCACACCACCGGAGAGAAACACTTCCGTGCCCGTGGGCAGGACGTTTCTGACCGACGCCGTCCCGCTCGACTGCCACGCTTCAATGAACGGGTCGTATTTCTGCGCCCCGAACAGTTCCGACAGTGTCTGTGTCACGTTGATAAACGTCTCGTCGGGATCATCCGGCACAACCAGGTCGCTCACACTTAAACCGCCGCCCCCGCTCAACAACCGGCCGACCGTATACCGGCTGATCCCGCTGATCGGCGACGTGTCGCGGCCCAGCGAGGTCGTCGCCAGGAACCGCGGGTCGAACACGGCACGGGCTTCCGGCTCGAGCGTCTCGCCGACCGCCGGCCCATACCGGGCCACGGCCAGCGACCGGTTGTTGGTCAGCGCCGTCAGGATCGCCCCGTCGCGCGTAATCTGGACGGCGCCGGCCGGGGCGGGTGTTTCCGGCGGGGTGGCCGGGGTGGGTTGGGCGGGTTGCGCGGCCGCGCCCGTCACTTGTTCCATGGCGGCTTCGAGCGTTTCGGGCGGCTTCACGGTTTCGGGCGTCCACGTGACGCGCTGATGCGCGCACGAGACGCAAACGGCCGCAATCAGGGCCAACACGCCCGCGCAACAGGCCCCATTTACTCGACACTTCATTCCTCCACCTCCGAATCCGGAGCAAGCTGGGCCGGTATCGAGACGGTTTCCCGCGCCACAATCCGACGGCTCTTCCTGCGAACCAGCAGCGATAGGTCGTCCAGCACCGTGTACACGCACGGGATCACCAGCAGCGTCAGGAATGTCGACGTGAACATTCCGCCAATCACGGCCACGCCCATCGGGGCCCGTTGTTCGCCGCCTTCGCTCATGGCCATGGCCACGGGCACCACGGCCGCCATCGTGGTCAGGGCCGTCATCAGGATGGGCCGCAGTCGTATTGGCCCCGCACGCCGCAGTGCCACGTCGCGCTCCACGCCGGCCGCCCGCAACTGGTTGGTGAAGTCCACCAGCAGGATGGCGTTCTTGGTCACGATGCCCACCAGCATCACAAACCCGATAAACCACGCCCCATGCCGTATCTTTGGGCACGTGCCGCGCGGCTATCTCGTCCATTTTCGCCAGTGCTTCACCGAGCACCATGCCTTCCAGGTTACAAAACAGCGTCACCGACCGACGCCGCTGATACCGGGAAATCGAGTTCGGCCCATACCCCTCCTGGACGTTGATTAGGTTGGGCGTGCGCACCAATTGCTGCGTCGACGAACGCAGCATAAGCTGGTAAAGGTCATCGCTCGAAAGCCGGCTTTCGGGGTCGCCCCGCATCCGGATATCGTAGCGTTTTCCGCCGTCCTTGAACTTGGCCACGTCCATCCCGCCGAACAGGATGCTGAAATTCTCCGCAATGGATTTCACATCCACCCCCAGGTCGTCGGCCAGTTCACGATTGATGCGCACCTTGATTTCCGGCTTGTTGAGGCGCAGGTTGCTGTCCACGTCCACAAACCCCGGCACTTGGCGCATATCCGCCATGATGGCGTTGGTGACCTGCTCCAGTTCCTCCATGGTGGGCCCCAGGATTGTGTATGTCACCTCGGCGCTCTGCTGGCCAAAACTACCCGCCAGGGAAAAGTTGTCCACGCCGATAT
>JAPLKX010000019.1 GCA_026387845.1 Candidatus Hydrogenedentota bacterium
ACTGAACAGCAGGGATCCTTCCGGGGCGCGATGGACCAACCAGAGGAACTGCGGTCCAGGGTGAATGAACTGGCTACTCGCCAAACCCTTTCGCGGCCCTTCGACAGGCGCCCAATTCTGCGCACCCTCATAATTGAGCAAGGCATGGATGGGCCAGACAGCCTGGTCTTCCCTTTCTACATACCCGAAAACCTTCACCGTGGCCCCGCGCAACAACGCCACGGGTTTCGACGAACCATCCACGGAGACCTCCTGACGGCTAACAACAAAAAGCTTGTGGGAAACTAGAACGTCTACCTTGCCTGTTTCCATCTGTTCCTCGACGTATTTGGGATACTGGATTCGTGCGACGCCTTGCGCGTTGGTGACCGCTTTCTGGGCCTCACCCCGCCAACGATACCAATCGCCCGACCGGATCTTCTTTGTGCGGAGTCCGTGGGCCTCCACCTCGGCGCCTTCCACAGGCTTGCCGGATTCATCGACCACCGCGATGTCGAGAGGCAACATCTCAGGCGATTCTTTGGTGGTTGCCGGTGCGGGATTCGCAGCCGCTTTGGAGGAACACCCATTGCCGAACAGCGCAGCAAGGGTAAGTAGGACGGCGATGGCGACCAACGAGACGGATTGCGCGGGCTTTCGCAAGCATTCAAACATGGCGCACCAAGTCGTTTCACTATCCATACACCCCTCCGACATCCTGGTTAGTTTCATGGTTGCCTTCTCCTATTGGTTTCGGCCACGTGGGCCTTGGTTTTTAATTGCACCAAGAGTGGACTAAACGATGGCCTCGTTCGTCCAGCACTTTTACAGAAACTTTCTTACACGATCCGTTTTTTGAGGCATGAGCAGGTCTATCCTGCGATGAGCGTTCTTTGGGCGAAGCGTGACACCCCTTGCCTGTCACACCCGCCCTTTACTTATCGTCTGATGAACTCCGCCGGGTTATCTCTTGGCCGGTTTCTCGCCAGGATTGCCATCCTCTGTTTCGCCGGGTGGCGTTAGAATCTTTGTTCGCGGCATCTGCGCACGACGCGTACATGTTGGCTCAAGGTCGCGAACAAAGATTCTGAATGCGGCTTCTTAGCCGCCTTAGTGTGTCATAGCTGACCGTAATACGCAAGGGATTCTTGCGAGCACCTGTGCTTCCCGAAAACTCGTACTTATTGGCAGCCAACGATTTACGAAGGGCGATGCAGTTCAAAGAATTCGCCGGAATCTGCGGCGATCTGACGGCCTCTTCAAGCCATTGAACGCTTTTCCGTGTCTACCTTTGGGCGAGTTCCACAAAGACAACCTGTCCGAAGGTTACACCCATGGATCGTTCGGCGGATACGAGGCTGAGAAAACGCCGCGAACTGCGCCGAATTCCTCTAACATCCGTAAGCAGCGGTTTTCTGGAGTCCGAGCGGTGGGATTATACCCACATGCTTCGTATTTAAGAATCTGAAGATATCGGATGGTGACTAATCGATTAGGAGGGCCACCGCATCCGAGAGATTCTTGGGCGATAGATGCGCGTAGATCATGGTCATTCTTAGTGCCGAGTGTCCCAGCAATTCGCGCACGACGTTGAGGTCGCAGCCGCGCATCACCAGCTTCGAGGCGAACTGATGTCTCTTATGCCGAGCTCGGCATAATCGTCATCATGCCGAGCAGCAGAGATTCAAGGAGTTTCGCGAGTATCTGGGCGAACGTCTTGGCGCTCGGTCAGGTCACCTGGGAACCTTAAGAGTTCTTCTCAAACAGTTGCGGGAGGTTGGTTTTCTCCCCGCCCCTTCCGTCCAGAACGAGTCTGATGTCTTTCATCAGATCGAACAGGATTTCGCGCAATATCTTGCTCAAGAACGCGGTCTTGCGGGCATCACGATAGCAGGCGCCCTGGGGTTTTGTACTTTTTGTCATTGCTTCCGGGGGTATTGTATGTTCTGTCGCGATTCCCTTAAATAGCCCTTTTGACTAATGTATGTATGTTATATTTATCTATAGTTGCAACCCATGGCGCGCTCAAGGCACACTTGCCCGCAAGAATAGGCGACCATTGGCCGGAACTCGCAACAGAACGGGCGTTGTTTTTGTTTTGGCCGTCAAGTTATAATCCCTTGCGATTACTTGCTTTAGATTGTTGGCGGATGTTGGGCGTTGTTGTACCTATAACACTGTTCTACATATTTTGAAAACCGGCGCCTTCGGGCTTGGGAGTTCGAGTCTCCCACCCTCCGCCATTTCTGATTGTGCTTGGCAAGTTTGCCGCTTTACCAGCGGCAGGGAGAGACGCAAGCATGCTTCAGGATTTCAATTTCCCTGAAATGCGGTTGTCTGACTCGCTGGTGCGCGACCTGCACCGTTTGAACCCGTGGTGGACGGGAAGGCCGCTGCCCCCGCTGCCGCAAACGCGAAGGCATCTGGTGCGGAACATGCGGTTGCGGCTGCAAACGCGGTTGGCGCCCATCGTTGTTGTGAGAGGCCCGCGGCAAATCGGGAAAACCACGGCACAACTTCAGGTTCTGGAGGATCTTCTTTCCGAGGGCGCGCCGCCCCAAACCATTTTCCGAGTGCAGTGCGATGAACTGTCCGAGTTAACGCAGTTGGACGAACCCATTCTGCGGCTGGTCGACTGGTACGAAAGCGCGATTCTCGGTTGGAAACTCAACGAAGCCGCCCGAGCTAAACTAAGAACGTATCTCTTCTTCGACGAAGTTCAGAATGTGAAGAATTGGGCTCCCCAACTGAAGTTTCTGGTGGACACGTCGTCGACGCAGGTTGTGGTTACGGGGAGTTCGGCTTTGCGCATAGAACTGGGGCGGGACAGCCTTGCGGGCAGGATCACGACGATAGAAGCAGGGTTGTTGTCGCTTACGGAAATAGCGCAGTTTTATGGGAAATCGCTGGGAAAGCCATTTCTCGAGGACAATGGCCTGGAACCTTTGACGCGCAAGGAATTCTGGCAGGATCTTGCTGCACACGGCCGGCACGTTGCTACTGTGCGGGACGACATCTTCTCGCGCTTTTCGGCGGCAGGCGGCTACCCGCTTGTCCACGAGTCGCACGAAATTCCTTGGAGCCAGCTTGCCGACCAATTGAATGAGACCGTGATCCGGAGGGTAATCGAACACGACCTGAGGGTAGGTGATCGCGGCCGAAAACGAGACGCACCGCTTCTCGAAGAAGTGTTCCGCCTGGCTTGCCGTTACATAGGTCAAGCGCCCGGTCGAGCCATGATGGCTCGGGAAGCGCAACGGGCGCTTGGGGCGAATGTGGGTGAGCAACGCATCGGCCACTACTTGCGTTTTCTGGGCGATACGCTGTTGCTGCGCCTTATCGAGCCGCTCGAGATTCGCTTGAAAAAGAAACGAGGCAATCTGAAGATCTGCCTGGCGGATCATGGGCTGAGGGCGAGTTGGCTGCAAGAAGTGATCCCTTTGTCTCCGGAAGAACTAAGCGCCAACCCTCATCTAAGCGGGCTTGCCGGGCACATTGCCGAAAGTGTAGTCGGGGCCACGTTGTCCACGATTGGATCACTGGATCTTGCCCACCTGCCGGAACGGGACGGTGAACCCGAGGTGGATTTCATTTTGACGATTGGCACCAAACGCATTCCTCTTGAGGTCAAGTACCAACGCAAGCTCGATCCGCTCCGCGACACGGAAGGTTTAAGGACGTTTATCGAGAAAGCAGTGAATAACGCGCCGTTCGGCGTAGTCGTCACACAGGATGATGGTTCCGGTGTGGACGATCCACGGATCGTAACGCTTCCGCTTTCATCGCTGATGCTCCTGCGTTAGGGTTTATTGATCCTGCAACCTTGACTCCCCACGCCTACGGTACACACTGGACATCTCCGTTTCGGGCAATGTATTTTGTCGGCGGCACGGAGGTGGCTTGCAGTGACGCTGAGCGTGATTGATCTGGTGATAATCGGGGTGTATCTGGTGGTGGTTTTTGTGGCGGGGGTGTACATGGAGCGGCGTGCGGCCCGGAGTTTGAGCAATTACTTTTTGGGCAGCCGGCGGATGCCGTGGTGGATGCTGGGGATGAGCGGGAGCAGCAACTACTTTGACGTGTCCGGCACGATGTGGATGGTATCGGTGTTTTATGTGCTGGGGATGCGGGGCATGTGGCAGCACATTTTCTGGGCGTTCCCGTTCGCGGGCATCATGATCGCCTATAAGGCGAAGTGGGCCTACCGGAGCGGGGTGCTGACGGCGATGGAATGGCTGGTGCTGCGGTATGGATCGGGCGCGGCGGGCCAGGCGGCCCGGTTTATCAACGTGGTGGTGTACCTTGTGCTGACGGTGTTGATGCTGGGTTACGCGGGGATCGGTATCGCCAAATTTGCGGGGGTTTTTCTGCCGGTGGACCGGTCGGTGATCGTTCCGCTGGTGTTTGGGTTTACGGGCCTGTACGTGGTGTTGGGTGGGTTCCTTGGCGTGGTGTACAGCGACTTCATCCACACGATCGTGCTTTCGTTTGCGGCGATATATATTGGCGTGGCTGCGTTTTTCCACATCGACCCGGAGGCGTTCCGGGCGTCTGTCGGGCCGGACTGGTTCAGCCTGGCGCCCGCGATGCGGCTAGTGCCGCCGTCGCCGGAGTATCCCGACCTGCTGGGGCTGCTCATTGTGATTTGGGTGATCAAAGGCGTGATGTCGCTGCTGACCGTTGCCAGCGGGCCGGAATTCCAGCGGTTCCGTGCGGCGAAATCCGAGGCGGAAGCGAGCAAGATTGGATTTGCGTGGGGGATGGTGATCAGCGTGAGGTGGTGCATGGTGATGGGCCTGACGGCGGTGGGTTTGTCGCGGCTGGGCGGTCAGGCGGTGGACAGCGAGTCGGTTCTGCCGATGATGGTGCAGGAGATCATCCCGGTGGGGATAAAAGGTCTGGTGCTTGCGGGCCTGCTTGCGGCGTTCATGTCGACGTTCGACTCGACGCTCAACGTGGCGGCGTCGTTCGCGGTGAACGATCTCGTGAAGCCGGTGTGGAAACGGGCCAGCCAAAAGGCGCTGGTGTGGGTCAGCTATGCCGCCACGATCATTATCATCTTGCTGGGCATCGTGATCAGCATGTACACGGAGCGGATCAGCGCGATCTGGAACCCGATCAACTTTGCGCTGATGGCGGCACTCATCGTGCCGGGCCTGCTTGGCGGATACTGGTGGCGCATCAACGGGTGGACCAACTGCCTGTGCGGGGCGTGCACGATGCCGGTTGCGTTTTACATCAAGACGTTCACGGACATGCGCGAGGCCCAGTATTTCCCCATCCTGATCGGAATCAACCTGGCGTCGTGCCTGCTCGGGGCGTACCTGCTTCCGGAAACGCCCGCCGAATCGCTCAAAGACTACTACCGGAAAGTGAGGCCGTTCGGTGCGTGGGGCCGTGCGCGGCGGCTGTTGGCGGAATCGGGGGAAGATGCGGGCCGTTTCGCGCGCGACCGGTACGACGTGCCGGTGGCGATAGTGGGCGTGATTTTCTTTACGCTGGTTTATGTTTTCATGATGGATCTTGTGCTGCACAACTGGCCGCGGCTGGCGGTGCTTGCGGTGCTGCTTGCGGCGACGAGCGCGTGCCTGTATGTGATGTGGTGGCGGCCGCTGGCGCGAGCGGACATAACTGTGGACATTGTGGACGCTGTGGACATTGTGGACGCAGTGGACGGAATTAGCGGTTGCAGGGGGGATGCGGGAGTCAAGAGTTGAAGGATTAGAAAGGTACAGGACATGCGATGCTGGAAGACGCTCGTGATTATTGTGCCGCTGGTGATGGCGGGTTGCGCGACAACGCCCCGTCAGGCAACTCCCAAAGAAGCGTGGCGGGGTGTTCATTTGGGGTTGGGCGATCGATCTGAACTGCCTGTGCTTCACCGAACAATTAAGGAAGTGCTGGTTCCGAACGGCGTGAATACGCTGGTGCTGGAGGTCAATTACGGCTACGAGTTTCAGTCGCATCCGGAACTGCGCCTGAATGGCGCGATGACGCGCGAGGATGCGCGGGCGCTTGCAGAACTGTGCAGGGAGCAGGGCGTTCGGTTAATCCCGCAGTTCCAGTGTTTCGGCCATCAGGGCAACCGGCCGGACATTTTGCTGAGAACCTATCCGGAACTCATGGCGCCGCCCAAGCCCAACTATGACGACCCCGACCATTACCAGGTGAGTTGGAACCCGCTGGATCCGAAAACGAACGAAATTGTGTTGGCCCTGATCGACGAACTGATCGAGGCGTTCGATGCGGAGTATTTCCACGTTGGGCTTGACGAGGTGATGCTGTTCCCCGATGCCACGACGCCCTATTACAACGGGGAGACGCACGCCCAGGTGTTTGCGAAGGCCGTGAATGACCTGCACGACCACATCGCGGGGAAGCGCGGTTTGACGATGCTGATGTGGGGCGACCGGCTGATCGACCTGGCCGAGTTTCCGTACAACAGGTATGAGGCCAGCGACAACGGCACGGCCCCCGCGATCGATCTCATCCCGCGCGACATCATCATCTGCGACTGGCACTATACGCTGCGGAAAGATTATCCGTCGGTGCAATACTTCCAGGAGAAGGGCTTCAAGGTTTGGCCGTCGAGCTGGAAATCGAGCGCGGCGACGCTGGCGCTGATGACGGCGGCGCAGGACGAGGCGACGGACAGGATGATCGGCCACCTGTGCACGACGTGGTGCGGCATCGGGCCGTTTTATGAGGCGGCGGGCGCGGACAAAGCCGATGGCAAGGACGACACGGAACGGGCCGCGAGAGCGTTTAAGGCGGCGGCGGGTGCGTGGTAATTGCGGATTGCGGATTTCGGATTGCGGATTATCCGGAGGGACGCAAGAAGAATTTTTAACCACAAAGAGCGCAAAGATCACACCGCGGCATAGCCGCAACCAAAAAATGCAGTCCAGCCTTTTGCCACGTCTGGGACGCCCCCCGGCAGTTGTGGGAGGTGTCCCGTTTTTTGAACATGCCAGCCTTGCCAACAAAAGTGGGACACCCCACGCACAACGCGCGCTAAGAAGCGCGGCCGGGGGGCGTCCCAGACGCGCGGATTTCTGCGCGGGAAAACAAGAAGATGAAGGTTAGTAGTACAAAGAACTGGGACATTTGGGACAATTGAGACCTTTGGGACTTTAGATTATTTCACTCTTGCGCGCCAGGCTGGGTAGTCTTTTTCGAGCAGATCTTTGGGGTAGTAGCCGTACCAACTGTAGCCGGTCCTTCTTTCGCGGTCGACTTGGGCGAGGGTGTAGACCTTGATACCGTCGCGGTTGGCCATGAATGGTCTGTTGGTGTCGATTTCGTAAAAGCGTGCCCAGATGGGCGGGGCAGCGGGATCGTCGACGGCTCGGCGGTCGAACGTCGAGGTATGATTCTCATATCGCACGGTCTCGGCGTCTACTTGCTCGACCCGCAGGCCCTGAATCTTCGACCGGTCGAACCATTTCACCGCGCACTCGATTGCCCGCACGATTTCGGGCGAGGGGTTTTCAAAACCCATCAGGTATCGCACCACACCGACGCTTTCGGCGGAGACGAGCGAGGGCAGTTCGTACGTCCTCGCCTGCGCCGGCTCGAGCGTCGCGGGGTCGTATTGGCCCGCCCATACGGTTGGCTCGCCATTTACCACGACCTGAAGGCGCAGAATGCAGTCAGTCCCCTTGCTGACGGCGCGGGCAATGCGCGCCCGCAACTCATCGCTGAGAAACGTGAACGGCTCGTGCCCGGCGGCGGCGTTGCGCAGCGTCGTCAGGACACCCGCCGTGACGTCGTCCATGAATGTGATGAGCGGGCGGTAATTGTCGGTGCGCGGATACGAATGCGGCCAGCCGCCGCACGCGGTTTGGGCTTTGAGCGTGAACTCGAGTCCCTGGAGCGCGGCGTCGCGATAGGCCGTGTTGCCGGTGGTGTTGAACGCCTGGGCGAGGAACTCGATCTGCGGGTAGGTGGCGCGGTTGTCGAACGAGGTGTCGGTTTTGGATTTGTCGGCGGCAAGCTGGGCCTTCTCTTCCTTGGACAAGATGCGGAGCGGGTCCCAGTTTGGCGGCCACCCGCCGTTGGCGCGCTGGTAGAGCAGGATGTTATTGGCGATTTCGGCGATTTGACTGTCGCTGTATCGGGCGTAGTCATTTTGGCCGGCGCCGTTGCGGTAGTGGTTGACGCCGTCGGCGAATTGGTCGACGGACACGGTCGACGCGCCGAGCAGAATGGCGATGGCGATAATGTGCATGATGGCCTCCCGGGGAGTATTCGCTTATCAGGTATAATTGCGCGCCTTCAGGAAATCAACAATGCCGAAAGTCACCATTGCCAGCTACAGTAACGAAGCGGAGGCGGAACTCGCCGCGGGCCGGCTTGCCTGCGACGACATTAAAGCCGAGGTGCATCGGTTCAGCCGGTACAGGGCGATGGGCGCGGGCGGATACCAGCTCAGGGTGGAAGGCGCCGACCTCGCTGCCGCCAGGCGAATCCTCGCCGGCATCGACGGCGAGATCGACATGGACGAATACGTGGACGCCGACGATGCGTCTTACCGGCGTTGCCCGAAGTGCAACTCGGTGAACGTGACGGCAGGGCCGCGGCCGCTGGCCATGGTGCTGGCGAGCGTGCTGCTGTTGGGGTTGCCGCTGCTGTTTGTGCCGCGCAACTGGTCGTGCAGAAAGTGCGGCCAGGCGTGGCGGGCGTAACGTTTTGCAGCAGCGCAGAATGCCGCCAAACTTGACTGCGCCCGTCAGGAATAGTTGAAAAATTCCCCGGTGACACTTATGGCAGCGGCAGATCCACTATGGCCGTCTGGGCCGGAGCGACTTCCACCGGCAAGATCACGGCGCGCCCTTTTGACACCGCCGTGAGGACGGCAGAGCTGTCGGACTCGCTGCCGGCTGGCACGGCTACGGCGCCGAGGTAGTAAACGCCGGAGGGCAGGCCATTGAACCGGAACTCTTCTCCCGGCTTCACCACGGTCTCAGCGATGATGTCGCTGCCCAGCGCAGCGGAAATAATGGAGAAGTCGGTCGTATCGGGGAAGACGGCAACGTGGGCAACCTCATTCTGCCGCAACCCTCCGACAGTACCTTCGATTGCGCCGGCGAGTATCTCGAAATCACAGCGGACCATTTCGCCGGGGCGCGTCTGCACCTCGCGGCGGACCGCATGGATGATTTTGGGGTTGAACAAATCGTGCACTTCGACGTCGTACATGCCTTCGCGCAGTTGGCTGGCCCGGTAATAACCGCCGGCGCCGCATTCGAAGGTCATTTTGTCGACGTCGTCGGTCGAACCTGTCGGATAGACAATAACCTGCGGGTAGAAGTCGATGCCGCTTTGCGTGACGTAGCCTTCGATTCCATAGTTGGTTTCGCCCAGATCGAAATCAACTCTGCGTGTCTCGCCGGCCGCCAGATCGATTTCCTCGGCCCGCTGCGTCCGGCCGCCGTCAGCCGTCCGCACCCTCAGAGATACCGTCAGCCTGCCCGGACGCAGTCTAGTGATGCGATAAAAGCCGTCCACATCGGTCAGGCCATGCGCCGAGCCCACCCACTCCTCGCCATCGCAATTCGCTCCCACGCCCACGCCCGGCATCGGCGCTCCGTTCGAAAGCACAAAACCCTCGACTTGCCCCAACCCCTGGGTATTAATCACGAGGCGGGCGTGCAAGGTTTCGCCTTCCCGCACAGTGACGTCCGCCGTCGCCACGGGGTAGCCGACGGGCGAACTGCCGGCATAGACGTTAAGGGTATGCTCGCCGGGCAGGACAAACTCAATGCGGAACAGGCCCGTTGCCGAGGTCGTGGCCGCAGATCCGTCTATTCCGTTCCCTGGGTACCACAGAGGACCGTTGATCTCCACCTGTACCAACATGTCTGGCTGCGGCCGTCCCGACTGATCGACCACGATGCCCTCAATGCGCGACGCCGGCAACAGCGTCAGCCGGTGGTCTGAATCCCCGCGCACCGGCCCCACCTCTTCGCTCGCGCGGCCCGATGAGTACGCCTGCAGCCGAGTGGGTAGGTGCCTCTTGGCAAGCCGGATTGAGAATCGGCCTTCGGAGTCCGTGGTGGCAAAATGCTGCTGTTCCGCGGACGCGGCGACCACTGACGCCCCGGCCACCGGCCTGCCATCGGAATCCACGACCGTACCGGTGACGGCGGCGTCGTGCGCCACCTTGAAATCCACCCCGGCCACGTCAGCAAACGAGGCAAGCGTGTAAGAAGTTTCCGTCAAGAAATCGCCCCACAGCAACACCCGGTACCGGCCGGGCACCAGCGGTCCGAGCGAATATGCACCTTGGTCGTCCGTGAAAGTCTGGGGGTATGTACCCGTGCCAAACCCGCCACCCTCCGGCGCATCAAATCGCATTTGAATGCGCGACACAGGCTCGCCTGTTTTCTCATCCAGCACCCGTCCAGAGACATAAGCCCCCCGGACCGCCTGGACTTCCACCCCCGTCACCGCCTCCCCTTCCGGCACGACAACCTCCGGCGATTCCGCAATCACCCAGGGCGTGCCGTCGCTTATGCGGAGCCGATAGGTGTCAGGCTCGATGCCGAAAATGCTGAATCGGCCCGCACCGTCGGTTGTTCCCGAGCAGGATTGACGGCTCTTGCACCAGGAGGCTACGGATACGCCTGCAACAGGCCGCCCATCGGGCCGGCTTGTAAGGCGGCCTGAGATAGAACACCCGCCGGGGCTCATCTGAATGGTCAGCCGTTGCCGGCCCGGCATAAGGCAGCACATCTCGCTCTTTCTGGAAAAGCCGGGGCAGTCCGAAATGACGTTGTAATAGCCGGGCGTCAAGGGTCCGGCCAGAAATGTTCCGTCAGGCTGAATTTCAAACGGGCGTGGCAAATAGCTGCCAACTGAATCGTTGCACACCATCACTTTCGCATCGCCGAGCCCAGCCCCTGACGCATCCACAACGCGCCCCTCCACAACCGCCGCCGGTTCCAGCACCAGTTCGCAATATGCGTCGCCAGCCCCCCCCACACAACTCGTAATGACTTCGGCGTACGCGTAGTCCTTTTCGGCGGAGACGCGGACCTGGCAGAACAGGAAATCGGCGGCCACAGGCACTTGCTCAAAACAGAATGTGCCGTCAGCCGTTGTGGACTGCGAGACTTCCACGGGTTCAATCGAGTACGGGGTATCCCCGTTCTTCGAGAAGTTTTGAAAAAGCCTGAGGGCCTGCTGGTTGTCAATCTTGACGGTCGCACCCGCCACAGGCTTCAACGCACTATCAAGCACAAGGCCGCGAAAAGCCGCGGTAGGTTTCGCCGCGGGCGAAGCCGCCTGCCCCGTGGCGGAATCCAACACCGCCTCTTCTTTCTCAGCGGCAACCGGCGGCGCGGCTGCCTCCGTTGCGGCGGGTTCCGGCCGGGTCACAAACTCGCTCTTCTGGGTGATGTTCTGCGTAACGTAGGGCTGGTTCATGTGCCGCCAGCCCACCAGAAGCCCCAGCCCGACGATGACGGCCACCGCGGCCACGGCCGTCACGACCTTGGCCGCGCTTACCCCGACAATGGCCGCGCCCGAAACCGACAACGCTGCCGATGGCTGCCATGTGGCCGGCGCAACAGCGATAGCCGCCATAACTTTGTGGACACGCGCGGACTCCTTGCCCCTGACAGCCGTTTTCTCTCCCACCATCGCGGCCACGCGCCGTCCCAGTTCGTAGCGCGAGCGCTCGAGCCGCTTCCTGGCGGCCGCCGGAGAAATCTGGAGGAGCCGCGCGATCTCGCCCGTCTTCTTCCCCTCGAAGTAATGCAGAATGAGGACTTCACGGTGCAGGTCGTCCAATGCGCCCAGTTGTTCCCACACTACCCGGCACACTTCGTCCCGGGCGTGGTCGTGTGCCCGCACTGCGCCCGCCTCACCGGAGAGATCATCCAGCGGAACTTCCCGTTCACGCCGGCGCAGCAGGTCCGTTGCCGCGTTCCGCGCCACTTCCACCAGCCACGGCCCGACCGTCCGCCGCCCCGCAACACGGTCCAGCCACTGATACAGCCGCACGAACGCAACCTGCGCGATTTCCTCCGCATCCGCGGCATTGCCGATACGAGCGTACGCCACGCCGTACACGACGTTGCCGTACCGTTCCACCAGCACCCGGAATGCATCCGTTTGCCCCCGCAAGACTTTGCGGATCACGCCCCCGTCGCTCTGGATGCTCGTGAACATGTTGTGGCCTCCTTTGAGTATATACGCAGAGAGCCGCAACTTGTGACTTGATCTTTTTCCGGTGGCCGCCGTTGGTCCGAAATACCCAAGAAAGGGACGCCCCCCACAACGCGTGCTAAGAAGCGCGGCGTGGGGCGTCCCTGCGAGTTATTGGAGATCGGTGATTAGTTTGTCGAGAGCTTTTTGGGAGTTTTCCCAGGCGGTGATGAGGTAGTGGATGTTGATGGGTTTGTTGGTGGCGAGGTAGACGTCGCGGTTCTACTGCCACATTGCCCATTGGCGATCTTTGAGCGACCGGTATTTTTCGGCGTGGGCGCGTGCGTTGAACTCGGGCAGCTTCTTCGCGGTGTCGCGGTACTGGAGTGCGAGGTCGGCGGCGAACTCGAGCATCCGGGCGCAAAGATCGTGGCTGTTCAGATAGTCGGCGTTGAGGCGCGGGGCCGATTTCTTGAGCAGGACGTGGGCCCGGCCTGCGCGGTCTTTCAAGTTGCGCCAGTATTGGAGCGTCTCGGAGGCAGAGGCCATGGCGGGGATCTGTTCGGCGGGATCGCTCACCGACATTTTCCGCGCCCACTGAGTATAGGCGAGCTTGTCGCCCTGGGATTTCGCAAGCAGCGTTAGGGCCTCGCCGACATCGCCGGGCCCCCCCGCGAAGAACTGCGCCGCGAACGCCGCCGAATACGCCTCCATCGGGATGGGCTCGGGCTTCCAACCTTGCGCGCCGCAGTATACGGCGCCGTAATACGTGACCTCGCTGAGATTAGCGCCGGCCGCGCCGAGGTTCCAGTCGCCCCAGTTCGAGACGAACGTGCCGAGGGCTTTTTGCTGCGCGGTTTTTGCGGCAATCTGCTCGATGTTTTTCAGCGAGTAGGCGTACATCGGGTAGAGGTTCGCCCAGTCCCACATCCCGGAGAGCGACACGGTGGTGAACCCGCCCTTGACGAGCGATTCGAGGCCCGGGTGATCGTCCTTGACCGCGTAGTCCCAGTACATCATGACGATATCGCGGGGCAACATCGGGATCACGTTGGGGTGGTTGAGGACGATGTCGGCGTACATCATCATGGTTTTGCCGTTGGCTTTGACGGTGTCGTCGAGCCGGGTGTAGTAATCGGCGTAGACGCGCTCGATGCCCTTTTCCTTGACGGCGCCGGCGCTTTTGCCCTCTCCAACGACCTGGCTTTCATCGAGTGCGCAGTGAAAATACTTGCCCGGGAAATTGGGGGCGATCTCGTTGATGAGGTTTTGGACGAACTGGATGCTTTCTTCGGAGGTGGGGCAGATGGTTCCGGCGCCTTCCTTCTCGGCGAGGTGGGCGTACTTCGGGTTGCTGAGGGTATTTTCCATGTGGGCGAGTAACTCGACAACGGGGATCACCTCGATGTAGTAGTTCCTGGCGTACTCGGCGACCTCGCGCAACTCGTCAAACGTGAACCGGTCGTGATTCTCGCCGAGCGCGGGATCGAATTTGTAGACAAAATGGTCGCTCTCGATGAACCACAGGTGGGTGTTCATCTTGAACTGGGCGAGCGTGCGCACGGTCCGCTTGAGGTCTTCGACGGTGGGCAACTGGTCTCGCCCGTAGTCTTCGTGGAAGCCGCGCATCTCGAGCGCCGGCCAATCGGCGATGCGGGCGCACGGGATGGCGTCGAGCTTGTGGACGCGCGCGCTCTCGAGCAACTGCTCCGCCGTCATCATCCCGTAAAACAGGCCCTGCTCGGCCTTCGCGGCGACGCAGATGCCGGCGGGGCTGATTTCGAGAACGTAGCCTTCGCGATCGGCCGTGGGCGCGTTGGCTGCGGCTTGAGGCAGGTCGGGGCCGATCGGAGCGGGTGCGGCGTCGCCGGCGAAAATAGCGAGGCCGAACGCGCCTGGGGTTATTTCGATGATGTCGATGCCGCGGGAAATGCCGAGCCGTGCCTGCATCTCGCGCAACCGGGCCTGGAGCCGGCCTGCGGCTTGTTTATCGGGCGCCTGGATGATAAACCCGAGCGGCGCGTCGGGAAGAGCGAAGACGTCGTTGCGGACCTCGACCTGTTGCGGTTGCGGCAGGAGATCGTTGAATACATCAACCTGGTTTCCGCTGCCCATGAACGCCAACACTGCAATGCACGCCATCGTTCCCATGTGTGCCGCCTTTCCCAGTTGGTTCCCAAGCGACATCTTACAATGATCCGGCTCGGGTTTCACCCCGCGTAACAGCGCAAAGCTGAAAAGGGGTTTGCCAAGTTATTGATGTCAACGCCCGACAAAATCAAGCGCCTGGCGTTCGGCATACGCTGAAAGCGTTAAAGATATGAGCCTGGGCAACGCCCCAGGAAGACAATGGGCAATCATAAAGCACCCTAAAGGGGTGCAAGGACTCCTGCCGTCCATACAGGGCGGACGCTGGGGCCATTTTCCTGGGGCGTTGCCCTAGGCTGTTACGTTCTGCGCTTTCAGCGCAACACCGTCTCTGCCCACCACCGGTGGGCTGATCAATGCGTTTCTCCTGCCCTCAGCCCTAAACTAGACTCATGAGGGCAACAGGTCTACAATTACTTCAAGGGAAAGAAACAAATGCCGTACTTGCGCTTTTCACATGCTCGACACCAGTACGTTTGTGCAGAATGTCGCTCACTGATTGCTCCGGGTGAAGCATATTTCAGAAACGAGCCATTTCCCATAGCCCGCGTGCGGGGAGAAAAAAAGGTGCGCCAGCTTTGCCCGGTTTGTGTATTAGGCGAAGCCGATGCGCAGGAACTTCATGATTCTTTGACAGCGACGGGTCAATTGCCCCTTGATTTTGAGATCAATGAGCAGGGTTTCATGAGATTTCCTCCACTTGTGCAGGTGGTTGATATCACTCCCGATATTGTGAGGCTGCTTGCACAGGAACCGGACCGATTGCGCGAGATGGGGCCAGAGTCTTTTGAATTGCTTGTCTGCAATCGGCTAGACGCCATGGGATGCGATGTCCAACGCGTCGGATCCTCCACGTTTCACAAAGACGGAGGCATCGACATTATCGCTGTGCCCCGGCATCCGGTTTTCCCCTTTATTGTCGCCGTGCAGGCCAAACATACATCTCTGCCTGAACGGAAAGTGGGGGCGCAAGCAGTTCGCGACCTCGAGAGAATCTCAGTGGAAGTATATGCCGAAGGAACTTGTACTTTGTCCCGGTACTGTAGTGCGTTTGCGTTGAACGGGCCGAAATCGCCAAACCTCCGGAAATCGCCCCCTTCATCCTGCAGCATTCATCCTTGTTTTCCCACGGTCCCGGTACTACACTAGCTCCATAAGGGGAGTGCGGGCGGCCACCCGTAGCCGGTGCGGGAAAAGCCGATCAAGAAAACGGAGTAGACTTCCGTGGCAGCGTATTCATCCGAAAAGATCGCGGAGCGAGTCGCCAACGCCAGACGCGGCGGCTGGAAAGCGTTGGACCCGTTGCAACGTGCAGGAAAGAGACCTCCGCACGCTTCTGGCCGAGCCGGGGATGGAACAGCTTCAAGTGCTGGACTTGAGCCATAATGGGCTTTCCACGCTTCCCGTGGAGATCGGCCGGCTTACCGCATTGACGGAGTTGGACCTTTGGGACAATCAGGTTTCCACGCTTCCGCCGGAGATTGGTTGCCTCACCGCGCTTACGATGCTCGACCTCAGGCGGAATCAGCTTTCCACGCTTCCGCCG
>JAPLKX010000437.1 GCA_026387845.1 Candidatus Hydrogenedentota bacterium
CGGTGACATTCCCGGCCTCGCCGATGCCGAAATCCCCGGCCACCACTACCAGTTCATCCACGGCAAGTGCGGCGGCATTCCCGTCATCCTCCAGTGCGGCCGGCTGCACTTTTACCAGGGCCTCGACTATGCCGCCGTCACGCGCCCCGTTGACGTGTTGCGCGATGCCGGCGTGGCCAAGGCCGTGTTCGTGAACGCCGCGGGCGCGCTCAACCCCTCGATGTGCTGCGGCGATCTCGTCTGCGCCGACCGGGTCCGCCTCTGCCGCTACACGGGCTGGGACGCCACCCCCGGCATGGTCTTCACCGACTTCCTCGTCCCCGGTTGCGATTGGACCGGGACATACCACTGGGTACACGGGCCCTCTTACGAGACCCGCGCCGAGATTGCCGCGCTGCAGAACCTGAAATCCTACGCTGTGGGAATGAGCACGGCGCCGGATCTGGTCCGATGCCAGGAACTGGGGATGCGCGGGGCGGTTGTCGCCTGCATCACCAACTGTTGCTACAAACCCCAAATCCTCACGCATCAGGAGGTTATCGCCGTTGCCGGGCGGGCGTCGTCCAAGATAGCGGCGGTCGTGCGCCAAGCCCTGCCCCAGATCACCGGGGAACCCTGACGCAGGAACTTGAGACTACCCGGTTAGCCGTGATAGAATCCTGCGCAGTCGCACCAGTGGGCGCCGAAAGGGGCATTCGTTCGGCCAACGCAGGCGAGTAACGTGTAGCAGCAGTGCGATGGGCACAACCCGCGCTTCAACTGCTGAAACCAGGCTCACACATAATCGGCAATGCAGCGAAAGGGAGAATTGAAGAGATGCAGAAAGCCTTGATTATTCAGTCCAACGGGTCAGGAAAAGACAAGCTCGACGCCCTGCTCGATGACGGATGGACGGTTGTCTCGATTACGCCGAACAACGGCAACAGCTACAACGATTTCCTCATCATCGTGGAGCGACCCTGAAAAAATGCCCCGGAACGTCCCGCAGCCCGGGGCGTCCAGGAATCATAGGACCTGCAAACCTTAGAACGAAGTCAGATCGCGGAACGCCGAGTACCGCTCGTTGATTTCGCGCGCCCCGATCTCGGCCAGCCGCGCCGGGCCAAAAGCCTCGCACGTAAACGACGCCACAATGCTCCCGTGAATCACCGCTTCCCGCAGCGTGCCGTCGTCGACCGATCCCTTGCGCGCGATGTGGCCCATAAACCCGCCTGCGAACGTGTCTCCCGCCCCGGTCGGGTCGATCACGACGCGGAGCGGGAATGCGGGCGCCGCAAACACATGGTCGTCGCTAAACAGCAGGCAGCCGTGTTCGCCCTTCTTGACCACCACGATGCGCGGCCCCAGTTTTTGTATCAGCTCCGCCCCTTCCACCAGGTTTGAGACACCCGTCAGGCCCTTGACTTCCGAATCGTTGATGATCAGCGCATGCACCCGCGACAGCACTTCCCGCAGCGAGTCCGGCGTCGTCTCGATCCAGAAATTCATCGTGTCCAGCGCCACAAAACGCGCCTCGGACTGATCCAGCACCTCGAGTTGAAGCGACGGATGGATGTTCCCCAAAAACAAAAATTCCGCCGCACGCGCCCCCGCGGGAAGTTTCGGGTGGAACTCCTCGAACACGTT
>JAPLKX010000570.1 GCA_026387845.1 Candidatus Hydrogenedentota bacterium
CCTTGTTGCCGTGCCGCCCGTCCATTTTGTCGCCCACGGACATGCGCCGCTTCGTAGCGACAAATACCTTCACCTGTTTGATCACGCCGGGCGGCAGTTCGTCGCCCTTGCGCAGCGTGTCAATCTGGCTGTCACGGAACGCTACCAGCTTCGCCTCTTCCATCGCCGCCATGTTGACCAGCCGAGTGATCCGCTGCTGGATCGACGGTTCCTCGACCTTCAGCCGGGCCAGCACCGCGTAGTCCAGCTTATCGAGGTGCGCCACTTTCACGCGCTTGCCCTTCTCCAGCACAAGCTCGTCCGTCTTGTGGTCCACCACGTCTTCGAGAATTTTGAGGCCCACGACCTCGTCGCGAAGCAGCGCCAAAAACGTGTTCCGGACCTCGTTGATCTTGTCCTGGTACTGGCGTTTGATCTTGTTAATCTCGGTGGTGGTAGTGGATTTCGCGCTGTGATCGATGCCCTTGTCCCGTCGGCTGCTGACCTTGACGTCCACCACCACGCCTTCCGTGCCCGGAGACACGATCAGCGAGGCGTCCCGCACGTCTTCGGCCTTCTCGCCGAAAATGGCCCGCAGCAGCTTCTCTTCGGGCGCCAGTTCGGTCTCGCCTTTCGGGGTGACCTTGCCGACGAGGATGTCGCCCGGCTTCACTTTCGCGCCGATGCGCACGATGCCGGCCTCATCCAGGTTGCGTAGCGCGTCTTCGCTGACGTTCGGGATGTCGCGGGTGATTTCTTCCGGCCCGAGCTTGGTGTCTCGCGCTTCGATTTCGTTCACCTGGATGTGGATCGACGTGAACACGTCTTCCTTCACCAGGTCTTCGCTCAGCAGGATCGCGTCTTCGAAATTGTAGCCTTCCCACGGGAGGAACGCGCACAGCACGTCCCTGCCGAGCGCCAACTCGCCATTATCCGTGGCCGGCCCGTCGGCGATGATGTCGCCCGCGTCGATCTTTTCGCCCTTGACGACAATCGGCCGCTGGTTGATGCACGTGTTCTGGTTCGACCGCATGTATTTTTTAAGGTAATACTCGTCCTCGTCCGAACGGAACGGATTTTCTCTCGAGCCGCCGCCGCCGGCGGCGGTGTGCCGGATACGAATTATCTCGCTGTCCGCGTACTCGACCACGCCCGACCGTTCCGCCCGAACCACGGTCCCCGCGTTCTTCGCCGTCACGTGCTCGAGGCCCGTGCCGACAAGCGGCGCTTCCGTCCGCAACAGCGGGACGGCCTGCCGCTGCATGTTCGAGCCCATCAGGGCGCGGTTCGCGTCGTCGTGCTCCAAGAACGGGATCAGCGCAGCCGCCACGCTCACCAACTGCTTCGGCGAAACGTCCATGTAGTCCACCTGCTCCGGCGGGACGTTCGGGAAGTCGCCGCGGTGGCGGGAAAGGACGTTTTCGGTGGCGATGTAGCCGTTTTTTTCGACGGGCGTGTTGGCCTGGGCGATGATGTAGTTATCTTCGTCGTAGGCGGACAGTGCTTCTATGGTTTTGGTGACCTTGCCGTTCTGGACCTTGCGGTACGGCGTCTCGAGGAACCCGTAATCGTTGATCCGCGCGTAGGTCGACAACGACGCCATCAGGCCGATGTTCGGGCCTTCCGGCGTCTCGATTGGGCAGATGCGGCCGTAGTGGGTGGGGTGCACGTCGCGCACCTCGAATCCCGCCCGGTCCCGGTTCAACCCGCCCGGGCCCAGCGCGCTCAGCCGCCGCTTATGCGTCAACTCCGCCAGCGGGTTGATCTGGTCCATGAAGTGCGACAACTGGCTCCGGCCAAAGAAATCTTTAATCACGGCGCTGACCGGTTTGGGATTGACCAGCGTCTGCGGCATGAGTTGGTCTTCATCCTGGAAGTTCATCCGCTCGCGCACGGTACGCTCCATCCGCACCAGCCCGATCCGCACCTGGTTGGCGAGCAGTTCGCCCACGGCACGCACGCGCCGGTTGCCCAGGTGGTCGATATCGTCCAGCACGCCTTCCCCGCCGCGCAGCTTCACCAGGTACTGCAGCGTCGCCACTACGTCTTCCCGCGTCAGCGTCTTGACGTCTTGCGCGATCTCGAGGCCCAGTTTCCTGTTGATCTTGTACCGGCCCACCGAGGCAAAGTCATACCGGCTCGGGTCGAAAAACAGCTTTTGGAAGAAACTGCGGGTCGTGGCGTCCGTGGCGGGATCCCCGGGCCTTATCCTCGAGTAAATCTCGCGCAACGCGTCCTCGATCGTTTCGGTCCGGTCCAGCAGCAACGTGTTGACGATGGTGGTGTCGCGCGACGTGTCGTCGGCATTGATCAGTTTGACCTCCCGCACCGGCGACTGCATGATGCGGTCGATCATGATTTCGGTCAGTTCCATCCCGGCGTCGGCCATGATCTCGCCGGTCTCCGGGTCGATGATGTCGATCGCCACGTACCGGCCCACAACGTCCGCCGGAGCCATGGTTTTGCCGCCGATCTTGAACCGGCTGCGACCCACGGAGGCCACCTCGGTCCGGTAGAACAGTTCGAGGATTTCTTCGTTGGTTTTGTAACCGAACGCCTTGAGCAGCGTGGTCGCCAGCAGGCGCGAACGACGGTCTATTGTCAGCCACAAAATGTCATTAACGTCGTACTCGAATTCGAGCCACGCGCCACGGTAAGGGATAATCCGCGCCGATAGCAGCGACTTCCCGTTCTGGTGGATCTTTGTCTCGAACGATACGCCCGGCGATTTGTGCAACTGGCTGACGATGATGCGCTCGGCCCCGTTGATGATGAACGTGCCGGTCGGCGTCATCAGCGGCAGTTCGCCCAGAAACACCTCCTGCTCCAGCATCGACCGCACCCGCGTCTCATTCGACGTACCCACCTCCTCAAACCGGACCAGGCGCAAAAGCGCCTTCAGCGACGCCGCGTACGTCAGCCCTCGCTGCTGGCACTCCGAGATCGTATATTTGGGAGGCGTAAACGAATAGTGGACAAACTCCAGACGCGTCATCTGGTCCGGAGACGAGATCGGAAACACGTCGTTGAACACTTCCTGCAGCCCGACCATTCTGCGTTCGTCGGGCGGCGTGTCCCACTGCAGGACGTCCCCATACGACTTGGTCTGGATCTCGATGAGGTCCGGCAAGTCCATTTGGTCCGGGATTCGACCGAGGAAAGGACGTTCAATGTGCTTTCGAGGAGCAACAGCCATGAAAATACCCATTCTGAATTGAGTTGAGAAAATACTGAACCTTATGTTATGTAAAGGCTAGTAAAAGGAATTTGACAGATTCCAAAGAGACAAACCCTGTGCCGATTTCGGGCCATTTCCGCTAGAAGACAGATCTCCCCGTTGCGGGGATACAACCCCAAATCATACCACGGCACCACTCCGTTGTCAAGAAAACCTGTAAAGATTCTACCCGATTGGCCCAAAACTTGCTCCCCACATCTCAACTACCATAACTCTCGTCTTTTCAACGCATTATACCATATCAACTACATCCGGGGAGTGCAAAGTTTTTTTCTCCCGACCCTTGTTCCACAGAAATTACTGGGTTTGCCGGCTCAGTCGGAGGGCGTCCAGCGCCTGCTGGAAGTCGGATGGGACGGATGCGGTGAATGTCACGGTTTTCCCCGTCGCCGGGTGAACAAACCCAAGCCGCTCGGCATGCAGTGCCTGGCCATGAAGCCCTTGCAGTGCGGACCTCGCCCGATCGCTCAGTTTCCACGAGGCGTAGTCGGTCACGCCGTACACGGGGTCGCCCAGGACCGGGTGGCCGGCAAACCGCAGATGCACCCGGATCTGGTGCGTCCGGCCCGTCTCGAGTTCGACTGACAGCAGCGAGGCCACACCGAACCGATCGAGCACCTCGAACCGGGTCACCGCTTCCCTCCCGCCGATCCCCGTCACCGCCATTCGCGCCGGGTCGGCCAGGCTCCGGCCGATCGATGCGCTGATTACGCCCCGGTTCTCCTTGAACTCGCCCCGCACCAGCGCCAGGTACCTTCTGTCGAACGAGTGCGCCCGCGCCTGCTCGGAGAGCGCCGCGAACGCCGCCGGCGTCTTGGCCACGACCAGCACGCCCGATGTGTCTTTGTCGAGGCGGTGGACGATCCCCGGCCGGGCTGAATCGCCCCCGGGCCGCACGAAATCTTTGCAGTGGTAAAGGATAGCGTTGACGAGCGTGCCGGTGTAGTTGCCCGGCGCCGGATGCACCACCAAACCCGAAGGTTTGTTGACCACGACGACCTCGGCGTCTTCGTACAGGATATCGAGCGGGATGTTCTCGGGCAGGATGTCGGTGGAGGGCGGCGGCGGGATGTCGACGGTCACTTTGTCGCCGGCCGTCATGGTCCTTCCGGGCCGCGTGCACACGCCCCCGTTGACCGTCACCCGGCCTTCCTTGATGAGTTTCTTGATGAACGACCGGCTGGCGTCCTCGATTTCGTCCGCCAGATACACGTCGAGCCGGTATTTTTCGTAGGCCTCGACAACAATATCTTCAAACAAGTTGGGCGGCACGTCTGAACCCCGGCGCAAGCGCCCTGTAGGCCTGTTGGTACTCCCGGAACCATTTGTCGTACTCGCCCGCGCGGTCGCCGTCAGGCTGGCAGGCGTCGACGACGCGGATCGTCGCGTCGCACGCTTCCTCGACCCTCCCGTACATGCCCGTAGCGACCGTCGCCAGCAGGGCCGCCCCGTACGCCGGGCCTTCATCGACGTTGATGAGCACGAGCGGGGCGTTGTTCACGTCGGCCTGGATCTGCCGCCAGACCGGGCTCCGCGCGCCGCCGCCGGATGCCCTCACCTGCTCGACCGCCACGCCCATCTGCCGGATGATTTCAAAGCTATCGCGCATCCCGAATGCCACGCCCTCGAGCACGGACCGCGCCAGGTGGGCCTTTGTGTGGCGCAGCGTCAGGCCGATAAACGCGCCGCGGGCGTA
>JAPLKX010000300.1 GCA_026387845.1 Candidatus Hydrogenedentota bacterium
GCTCAGGATGACAGGCTTTGATCTTGGGCCGGCCTATAAGTTCTTCGAAAAAATGCGCGAAGTTGACAGATAGTAGTATAAAGGCGCCACCGCAACCCAAATCCACTCTTTGGCGTGCCGTAGAAGCGGCGTCCCCGCCGCTTCATCGCGCGGTGACACGCGACGCCCAACCGAGGTTTCGGCTGCTCCGATCGGTCGGATCGGTCGGATCGGAGGATCGGTCCTATTTGGCTTGTTGCATGAGTTGGTTGAGGTCGAACCGGACGTAGGTTTGTTTCGAGGCGTCTTCGAGCCCGGCGGCGTGGGCGTAGTAGACGACGTTGTCGGTGGCGTTGGCGAGGAACCCGTGGATGTTGGCGTCGACCATGGCGGTGGCTTTGAGTATGTCGAGGGCGACGGTGTCGTCAATTTTGCCGTAGTTCTGTTTTATTCGTGTGGCAATGCCTTTGTACCTGTGGTCGTATGAGTTGGACCCGTAGGGCATGTTGGGCCAGCCTTTGGAACATTTCTGAGTTTTCCTGACGTTCTGGTCCATGGCTTCGTCGGCTCGGAACACGGCGTCGTCGATCCGTATGGCGTATTCGACGGTTTCTTCGGGGTCGTTGTCGGTGAAGATGGCGCATTTGTTGGCGGTGGTTTCGAACGCGCGCGCGGTGGGGACTTTGCCGTCGGAGATGACGTAGTTGTAGCCGACGGTCCTGTGCGCGGTGGTGATGATGCGCATTGCGTCGTCGAGATTTTTGGATTGTTCGAGTAGCGAGCGGAGCAGCAGGGCGAGCGGGATGCCGGTGGACCGGCCGTCGGTGTTGATTGCGCCGATCATGCTGACGGTGATTTTCTGCGCGTTCATTCCGGAGAAGTGTCCGATCAGGCCCGCATACCCGGGTGCGGCGAACGGGACGAGGCCGTCGGGCTGGTAGATGAACAGGCCGGCGTTGTCCTGTATTTTGGATTCGATGGCCCAGTCGAAGTTGTGGCCGTGATAGTGCTTGCCGTTGCCGGTGGCGTTGCCCCATACGGCAAACGCGCTGCACGCCCGTTCGGTGAGTTCGCTGAGGACCTGCATCCGCCGGACTTTTTGCAGCGGGACGCCCGCCCCGTCGGCGAGGCCTTCGAGCTCTCTGGCGTACCGCGCGGGGAAGTAAACGGAACACCGGCGGTAGAGGACATCGAGGATGATATTGATGCCTTCTCGGGGCAGAGCGATCTGCCGGCCGGCAATTGTGAACTTGAACTCGCCGGAGGCTTCGTCGAGGATGGCGTCGAACCCGGCGGCGGCGCGTTGGACCTCGGTTTTGAGCAGGGCGCCGTGCTGGTAGCCCATGGCGTAGGGCGAGCCTTTGAGGTGGACGACCCGGATGCCGTCGATGGTTTGGAGTGAGCCTGCGTTGAGGTCGACGGTTTCGCGTGGGCCCCGGCCGGGGCGGACGTAGAAGACTGATGCGGTTGCCAGGACGATAAACAGGACGACGAATGCAATCAGGCCGCGTTTGAGCAACTTTTTCATGGGTCTGGCCCTCCCGGTTTTCGGGTCAGTTTAGCACAGTTTGGGAATGAGTGGACATTGTGGACACAGTGGACGTAAGAGTAGGCGCGGTCGTCTCGCCCGCGCCGTCAAGGGGCTGACCGATGCTCTACCACAAGCGGCCCAACCGCAAAAAGCCCTCGTCGTTCCGGTTGCCCTTGACCTGAGGCCGCGTCGTTGATCATAAGCAGTGGTCTGGACGGCGCGGGCGAGACGACCGCGCCTACAAAAGCGAGTCAGTCCCCGTTTTTCGCTAGTCGCGGTTTTTGGCTGGCGGTAGTTGGAGTTTGATGTGGAGTTCTTTGAGTTGTTTTTCGGTGACGATGCTGGGGGCGCCCATGAGCAGGTCCTGGGCTTTTTGGTTGAGGGGGAACGCGATGACTTCGCGGATGTTGGGTTGGTCGGCGAGGAGCATGACGATTCTGTCGAGGCCGGGCGCGATGCCCCCGTGTGGCGGGGCCCCGTAGTGGAACGCTTTCCAGAGCGCTGGGAATTTAGTGGTGACGGTTTGTTCGGCGTATCCGGCGATCTCGAATGCTTTGATCATGATGTCGGGCCGGTGGTTTCGGATCGCGCCGGAGGATAGTTCGACGCCGTTGCAGACGATGTCGTATTGGAACGCGAGGACGTCGAGGGGGTCTTTGTTGAGCAGGGAGTCGAGCCCGCCCTGGGGCATCGAGAATGGGTTGTGCGAGAAGTCGATTTTTTTCTCGTCTTCGTTCCACTCGAACATGGGGAAGTCGACGATCCAGCAGAACGCGGCGAGGCTTTTGTCGATGAGGTTGAGTGCGTTTGCGAGGTAGGCGCGTACTTTTCCCATGAGTGCGTTGGTTGCGGGCCGGTCGCCGGCGCCGAAGAACAGGGCGTCGCCGTCGTGCAATCCGGTGGCCAGGATGAGGTCTGCGCGCTCGGTGTCGCTGAGGAATTTGACGATGGGCCCTTTGAGTTCGCCGTCGCGGAGTACGATCCAGGCGAGTCCTTTTGCGCCTTCGGATATGGCGAAGGATTCGGCGTCGTCGAAGAATTTTCGGGAGTTAGCTGCGGCGCCTTTTGCGTTGATGACTTTGACGGCGCCGCCCGATTTAGCGGCGGCGGCGGCGAAGACTTTGAATTGGGACCCGGCGAAGATTGGGGTGGCGTCGATCATTTCGAGGCCGTACCGGAGGTCGGGTTTGTCGGTACCGTATTTTTCGATGGATTCGCGGAACGGGATTCGGGGGAAAACGGCGGCGACGACTTTTTTGTTGGAGAGTTCTTTGAACATTTTGGTCATGAGTAGTTCGAGTTCGGCGAAGACGTCTTCCTGTATGACGTAGGACATTTCGATATCGATTTGGTAGAACTCGCCGGGGCTTCTGTCGGCTCGAGAGTCTTCGTCGCGGAAACAGGGTGCGATTTGGAAGTATTTGTCGAACCCGGACACCATGAGGAGTTGTTTGAACTGTTGTGGGGCCTGGGGCAGGGCGTAGAACTCGCCGGGGTAGAGCCGGCTTGGGACGAGGTAGTCGCGCGCGCCTTCGGGAGAGGAACTGGTGAGTATGGGGGTGTGGAACTCGGTGAACCCGCGGGACTGGAGGTGTTCTCGTGCGAGTGCGGTGGCCCTGGTGCGGAGCATGATGTTCTGGTGGACGGCGTCGCGGCGGAGGTCGAGGAACCGGTATTCGAGGCGGGTCTCTTCGGGAGCGTCGGTATCCTGGTTGACGGGGAAGGGGAGCTGGTCGCAGCCCGACTCGATTTGGAAGGCTTCGGCGACGAGCTCGATTTCGCCGGTGGGGAGGTTGGGGTTTACGGTGTCGGGCGAGCGGGGGACGATGGCGCCGGTGACGGTGACGACGCTTTCGTTTCGGACTCTTTCGGCTGCGGGGAAGAACTCTTTGCCGGGGTTGACGACGACCTGTGTGAGCCCGTAGTGGTCGCGTAGGTCGATGAAAATGACGCCG
>JAPLKX010000329.1 GCA_026387845.1 Candidatus Hydrogenedentota bacterium
CGAATCGGAATTCGGACCTACATTGTCCGTGTCCGTGTTGTGCAAAGGGCAGTTTTCCGGATCCACAGCCCCCTATTTCTGCATTTGCGTAGTAAAAGACTCCGTGCCGGCATGGGCGACTCGCGAGACACCGCCGAGCGCGGCAAAAAGGGAAGCTGTGGCGCGAATGTACAACTACCTCCAAGACATACACGGAACTACCGCGTGCCGCACTCCAAATTACCTTGGCGCGGGGTGGCGGAGGGTTGCAAGGGCGGTCAGGAGCAAGAGCACGACGAGCGCCATCAGGCCATAGAAAACGGACGCCGGCATGGGCCCGCCTTGCCACCACGTCGCCACCGATGCCGCGTAAGCGAAATCATCGATGCTGCCGCCCCACGCGATAATGTTGAGGTATTCCTCGAGATTTGTGGCGCCATCGCCGTCCAAATCGCCGGAATCGGAGAAGATTTCCTCGGGGCCTTTTGCGTTGGAGCGGACAGTAGCGTAATCGTTCACGAGGCCCAGCAGTTCTTTGAGCCGGTCTTGTTTGTTTTGGTTGACCATGAGCAGCGCGGCGATGACGTGCCGGTACGGCGCGATCTGCGCGGCAACGCCGGCGGGCTCCGCTTCGATCGAGGCGACGTTGTACTCATAAGCGTCAAATGCGGGCATGTGCCAGGGGTGGGCTTCATTGCACAGTACTGTCCGCACCATCGCCAGGCCCCACCGCTCGGGAATTCCCTCGCCCGGCGTCACCACATCGTCGTCCGGCAGGTCAAGAGCCGCCGCCAGCAACGGCCATTCCGAGTCAAACAGAGTCCGGTACGCGCATGGCTCAGGCGCCTCACCCTCACCCTCGCCTTCTTCGCCGTCGCCCTCGCCTTCGCCTTCCGTGCCCCGCTCGTAAAATGACCAAACCCGCGGGTCGGCGATTTCCCCGTGGGTCAACTGCGTCAGTTGGGTGCCGTCGGCCTGCACGGTCCACACGTTCCCGCCGTTGATAAATGCGACGATCTGGCTGTCGGGTCCCCACGTGGCGTACCCGTCAACCACGCCGCCCGCCGTGTATATCTTCAACTTCCACGACTTGTCCGGTTTGGCGGCCCAGATGCCCGGTGACAACCGATTGACAGCCAGGATCAGGGTTCCGTCGGGGCTGAGATCGCCGGCTTCGGTCTGGTTGTTGCCGAAGATGTCCCAGCCCTGGATGTTGGACCCATTGGCGTTCATGGTGAACGCCTTGTTGGGCAGGCGGTACATCGAGTTGTCGAAGAAGATGGTTCCCGCATGGGTGACGGCGACGACCTCGTCGAAATAGTTGGTGGTGAGGACGGTTTCATCGTCGGTGCTTGGGTTCAAATCCATGGCGTGGATGCCGCTGTTCTTGTTGCTGAACAGGACCCCGCCTCCGCCCGGCGACCATCGCACGCCGCCCGCCGGCTCATCGATGTAAGACGAGGCCAATGCATGAGGATGCGGCGTCCCTATCTTGCCCCAGAAAAGGTTCCCGCCCGAGTGAGAACTCGTAAACGTATGGAATACCAGCTTGCCGTCGCCGCGCACCTTGGGCGACCAAATGATGCGCCCTTCGGGGATTCGGTCCGGCGCATAGAGCACCGCCACGTCCCCGTTGTCTGCCCGGACCCCGTAAATCACCGGCCCGTTGATGGGTGCAAGATCGCCGCGGGTCACTACCCAGTAAAAAGTTCCCGGCGGGGGTGTGCCGCTTTCCTGAGCCGTCGCACCGGACAATATAAACAAGCAAAAAACGCCGAAAAACGCGAACCACCGCATGGTTGTGGATTTCATTACGCGCCTCCCTTATTGGCGCGCGCACGCGCGCGCTTATGCGCCACCGCCGGGTGCAAGACCCGCTTCCCCCTGCGCGCCCATGCCGCCCAAGCGATCCCAAAGTCCTGCCAATATGATAATCGAAGGCGGGGCTGGTGTCAACCTGTGGGATATTCCCACTTATGTAGAGGCCATATTCCGCAGCAGCCGCCCAACTCCCGGGTAATCCAGATTCCTTCTCTGGCCTGCTCGTAGAAGCGGCGTCCCCGCCGCTTCCACGCCTCAGCCCGGACAATCATCGGGCGTGGGCATGAAGAGGATGCTTCGCACTTCGTGCTGGGCCGGGTCGGTGGCCTCGAGGAGCACCACGCGCCGGCCCTGCTTGACGGGGGCGACATCGATGGGAACCGACAGCGCGGTATTTGCATCAACACGGACGTGCACTGCGGGTTTTTCAGGGTGTTCACCGGCCGCAACGAACGCCACGTACCCCATGTGAAACCATGCCTCGGCCAGGCCGGGGTTTTGCACGGTGATCGTCAGGCGTACGGACGAGCCGTCTGACTGGTAGCGGCCGGCGTGCCGCCAATACCAGCCCCAGCCGCCCAGGGACGGGTCGTTGCCGCGGATCGTGCCAATCAGGGTGTCGCCGATGCGGAAGTCGGCGTTGGCGCACCAGGTATTGTCGGGGCGGGCGTCACTGAGAAGCATGGCGTACACATCAAAGGCGCCCGGCTCCAGTTGCACATCGCGATAAATGGCGGCCCCCTGCGGCGTGTCTGAAAGCATGCGCGCGCTCATGCTGAAGTCATTGCTGTAACACGCAGCCGGGTCTTCGCGCGTGATCCGGGCTTGCTGGCGCCACACGTAGGAATTGTAATCCGCGTGGTGGAACGCCAGGGGCGGAATCAGAAGTTCGGCTTGCACGATCCGGCAGTCGAGTTCGCGCGGAACACTGCTGGAGATGAGGGCCTGAAACTGGCACGGTGCCGCTTTTTCGAGCCGGACTTCCCAACGTGGCTCGGCTGAGGCCGCCGCCGTCGCCATATCGGGGGAAGGCTGCTTGAGAGTGGGGGAGACGCTCTCGGCTTCTTGCCCGGCGGGCGCATTGCCGTTGACCCGGTACACAGGCATGGGGGCCTTTCCGTCATCGGCAAGGCGATCGGCAAAGGCCTGTTCTCGTTTATTCAGATCGAGGTCGTACAGGGTGAGCGTGATGCCGTCGAACCGCGTTCGTTCGAGCACGGTGTACCGTTCGTCGAGCCAAGCCCTGATCGGGTCGCCGCGCTGCGGGAAATCGAACGTAACGCCGTTGGTTTCCACGAACCAGAGGCGTTTGAGCCCTGATTCCTCGTCTACCATGAGCGAAGGAAGCAGCCCCACGTTTTTCAGCAGGGACTCGCTCCCCAGGGAGGCTACGAAATCATCAATTTCAAATCGTGTCACCGCCACAAGGAACTGGCGCATGCCATCGATGTAGTGGCAAAACGGGAAATAGGTGAAATGCGTCACGTGGCCGATGCCGTCGCCGGGCCGGCGATGATCTTTGATGTAGACGGCGGCCTCGCGGTTCTGCACCTTGTCCCAAACGGCGAGCCGGTGCATGGTCATGGGGTGCATCCGCTGCCCGTAGAAGTCCGCAAGGCACGGTGCGGTCAGAATGAGCACGAGCGCGGCACACGGGAACGCCGCTTTGGGCGAGGGCAGAGACCTCAGCCCGTTTGCCGCGAACAGGGCCGCCATTACGCCGGAGACGATGTACAGCCGGTGGGCGTACATGGGGAATGCGCGGTTGTGCCAGACGATGATGCTGGCCACGATGGGCAGCCCAAGGAGGATGCCGAACAGGAACAGCGCCCGCCACTGCCTGCGGTAAGCAAAGCTCGCCGCGCCCACAAATGCCAGCGCGGCGGCGGCAACAAACAGCGTGTGGTACACGGCGGCGTGGGGCGAATACCCCGCAAAGAAATCCTTGAACGTGATGAGGGCCGTTTTCCAATCAGGCGGCGGGTAGAATGGGTACTTCAGGTTCATGAACATCTTGTCGGAGACCCGCATCATGTACAAGGCGGGCAACAACAAGACCACCGCAACTGCCTGGGAACCAGACCATTTCAGCAGAAGACTCCATTCACGCAGCCGTGTTTCAAGCACGAAATAGACCGCGAAGAACGCGTTTATCGAAACAAGCAGCGACACAGAGAAAAAATGGTTGTAGACCATCAACACTTCGAGCGCGATCAATGCCAGCCAGGACCGATTTCTCCCGCGCGTGAGGGCGCCGTGCAGCGCCAGCAACGCACCCAGGGTCAGCGGCACGGTGAGCGCGTAGGACCGGAATTCCTGGGCGTAGTAAACCTGGAACGGCGAAATGGCGTAGAGGAATGCGGCAAACACCGACAGCGTGGGGTCGCCGGTCCACACCCTGCATACGCGGGCCACGAGCCCGATGGAAAGTATCCCCAGAAGGCACGGGAAAAGCCGCAGATAGTAGTCGTACGCCTTTGAGGCGGAGTCGAGCCCCGCTGCACGCGCGGGATACTCCCAGAACCGTGCGGCGGCCAGCATCAGGGGCGGATCCATGTTTTGCGCGGGGTCCATGAATGTGGCGTGGAGATCGAAAACGTGAGATGTCTGGAACAGGAAGGCCTCGTCGTACCACAGGCTGCGCTCGCCGAGATGGTACAAGCGCAGGCCCGCCCCGAGCACGAACACAACCGCAAGCAGGACGCGGCGCTGTCTCGTACTGAGTTCCCACCGGCCGATCAACGCTGACATGGGCGAGCTAAACCTCCGTCTTCTCGAGGACCACGCGAACGGAAATGGCCGTCAGCCGGCTTACGGGATTGAGCGCGCGATCCACCCAACCCGCGACGGGATACAGCGGCCCGAAACGGCAGCCGCGTGGCGTTGCACACCAGTTGAGTGGTGGGAAACCGATTCAAGTCGCTCGTGATGACGTCAGGATAAAACTGGCGTATGAAGCCGCCACCGCCCAACTCGATCACGGGCGCACCGGTTACGGCCGACATAGCCATCTCCCAGAGTTCCTTGTAGAACCGCTGGAGCATAGAATCCGACTCCCAGATCCCACCGTATTTGGGGGTCATCCGGGATTGGTCCGCCCAAACGGAACGCAACTCCTTGCGGCGAAAAAACTTCATGCGGCTCTATTTACCGGGGCAAACACCACCACGTTGGTCGACGAAAAGTCTAAGGCGGCTTAAGAAGCCGTCATCAGAATCTAACACACGGGGGCCGCCGCCTGCAAAACCAAACCCGCCTGGCCCTGCAATTTCACCTGTTACCTGGCCGCGAAAAAGCCAATGTAAAGCATCACGACGCCGAGGGCCGTCATGATGAGGCCTGCCCCGATAACGGTTTTTCCGCTTCGGATGAAGATGCGGGAGATCTTGATGAGCAGTTGGGGCAGGACTATGGCGCTGAGGCCCTTGAACAGCGCGATCCACCCGATAACGGTGAGAATGAGGCGCAGGTTCACGCCCCATGTACTGTAAAACACGATCAGCAGGTAGCCGACGGCAAGGGCCATGAACCCGCTGAGGTAGATGAGCGCGGGGCTGTCGAGCATCTGATCGATCATGCGCTTGTAGAACTTCGGGTTGATGAGTATCCCGAGCCCGACAGCCAAATACGCCAGGCCTAGAAGTTGGAACACCGGGGCGCCGGTCATGGCAATTTCTCCCGAGTTTAACCATCAAGACCTGCAGGGCCAACAGGTCCAGCAGGCCGTATGGGTTCAGGACTGCGGCTTTACTTGGGGCGGCGTTGGTGGTTTTGGTGGCTCGGGCGTGGGGGCCGCGGCGGGCGGCAGCACCTCGAGCAGTTCCAGTTCAACGACAAGCAGTTGGTTGGGGCCGACCTTGGGCATGGGTTGCGCGCCGTAACCGAGGCTCGACGGCACGTACAGTTCCCACTTGTCGCCCTCTTTCATAAGCAGCAGCGCTTCGCGCATCCCCGGCATTACCACCTTGTTAACCTGCGACTCCATAGCGCCGCCCCGCTTCTCTGAACTGTCGAACACCGTCCCGTCCAGCAGCCGGCCCGTAAATTGAAACTTCACCCGGTCGGTTGCAGTGGGCGTCTTCCCTTTTCCCGGCTTGATGACTTTGTACTGCAGGCCGTCTTCCAGCGTGGTGATGCCTTCTTTGGTTTTATTCTCTTCGAGAAACGCCTTTTGGGCCGCCATGTTCTCTTCCATCTGCTTGCGGTGTTGTTCCATTTGGCGTTTCTGGGCTTCCTGGTAAAGGGTGCGCGCCTGGTTGCGAGTCTCATCATCGCTCATCAGCAGCGGTTTCGAGTCCAGCACGTCCTCGATACCGCGGAACACCATCTCCCGGTCGACGTCGGCGCCCAACCCTTTCAGGCTTTTCCCCAGTTGGACGCCCAGGCTGTAGCTGGCGGATTGCTGCGGAGTGAGAGTGGCTTCCGGAGCAGATTTCGCAGCATCCTGGCACACGGCGCTTCCCGCAACTACAATACAACCGACTCCCACTGTAATTATCATTATTCGCCAATTCATCTCGGATACTCCTTTATGATCAATTCCGGCCGGTTCTTGTATGTCACGGCCCATAAGGCGACTTTACGAGTGATTTTAGTATTTTGATGGCCTAACCGCAAGTTTTTGCGGGCGTGCTACTTGAGACTAATCCATGGCTGCGGCGGCGCGTTTCGGGGGGTGGAAAAATGTTGACAACATAAAACCGCCATGCTAGACTCAACCGTCAGAATTTCGAGGGTTGCTGATACTTTTTGCAGGGAGGGTCACGCAGTGGGAACCAACAGTCAGGGTTGGGCAAAACCGGTCGCCGTAGTGGTTATCCTGGCCTTGCTGGCAGCGAGCGCACCCGTGATGGCGCAAGTCTATTACGATCCTTTGCTGGATGTGCCGCGCCCCACGAGATTGGAACTGGCACTTACGAAGCTTGGCCGCGGGTTCTCGAACAT
>JAPLKX010000316.1 GCA_026387845.1 Candidatus Hydrogenedentota bacterium
ACCCGACCCACCCAAAACCCTACTACAACCTCGCATGCGTGTACGCGCTCCAAGGTAAAAAACGCGAAGCCATTCCCTGGCTCAAAAAATCCTTCGACCTCAACCCCGACCTGCGACTCGAGGCCGCCGCTGACCCAGACCTCGACACGCTACGCAACGACCCCGCCTTCCAAACCCTACTCAAACCCTGAGTTGCGACGCCCCCCCGGCCGCCCGCCAAATGCCCGCTTAAAAAGTCATCTTTGTCCTTTTTGTCCTTTAGGTCCCTTCATTTTTTCTTGACTTCGCCTCAGACACTCTATAAACTCTATCTGATTGGTAGGGAAATGCCATGCTCAGTCACAAAGCCCGATACGCCCTGCAGGCCATGATCCTGCTGGCGCAACACCATGACCACGGCTATGTGCTCATCTCCGACCTGGCCCGGCAGGGGAACATGCCCAAAAAGTTCCTGGAACTGATCCTGCTGAGCCTCAAGAACCGGGGCCTGCTGCGCAGCAGGAAAGGCAAGGGAGGCGGGTACGCGCTGAGCCGGCCTCCGTCCGAAGTCACGGTAGGCGAGGTGGTCAGGCTGATCGACGGGCCGCTGGCGCCGATTCCGTGCGTGAGCGTGACGGCGTACGGGCGTTGCGACGGGTGCGTGGATGAGCGGATGTGCGGAGTGCGGCTCGTGATGAAGGAGGTGAGAGACGCCATAGCGGACATCCTGGACGGCAAAAAGGGAGGGCTGCAAACGTGAAACGGTTTCTTTTTACCGGAATTGTTTTGATATTGGTTGCAGGGGCTGCTTGGGCCGATATCGAACTGCTCAACGTGTCGTACGACCCGACGCGCGAACTTTACCAGGACCTGAACGCCGTCTTTGCCCGCCAGTGGCAGGCGCAAACCGGCGAAAACGTCGTGATACGGCAGTCGCACGGCGGCTCGGGCAAACAGGCCAGGTCGGTGATCGACGGGCTCGAAGCGGACGTGGTGACGTTGGCGCTGGCGTACGACATCGACGTGCTCGAGGAAAAGGCCCAACTGCTCCCGGCGGATTGGCAGTCGCGCCTCCCCAACAACAGTTGCCCGTATACGTCAACCATCGTGTTCCTCGTGCGCAAGGGAAATCCCAAGGGCATCAAAGACTGGGACGACCTGGTGCGCGAGGGCGTCAGCGTGATCACGCCCAACCCAAAAACGTCCGGCGGCGCCCGGTGGAACTACCTCGCCGCGTGGGCGTACGCACTCCGCCGGCCCGGCGGCAACGAAGCACTGGCCAAAGACTTCGTGACGCGCCTGTTCAAGAACGTGCCCGTCCTGGATACCGGCGCCCGCGGCTCGACCACCACGTTTGTCGAGCGCGGCATGGGGGACGTCCTGCTCTCGTGGGAAAACGAGGCCCTCCTGGCGGTCAACAAACTGGGCCGGGGCGAATTCGAGATCGTCATGCCGTCCGTAAGCATCCTGGCCGAACCGCCCGTCGCCGTGGTCGACAAGTACGCCGGCAAACACGGCACGAGGGCCGTCGCCGAAGCCTACCTGCGCCACCTCTACTCGAACGAAGGCCAGGAAATCTGCGCCCGCCACTATTACCGGCCGTCCAACCCCGAGGTCGCCAAAAAGTACGAGCCGCAGTTCCCAAAGATAACCCTGTTCACGCTGGCCGGCGAGTTCGGCTCGTGGAAACAGGCCCAACAGATCCATTTCGCCGACGGCGGGATGTTTGACGAGATCTTCGAGGGGCGGCGGTGAAAACCCGCGGGCAAAAACGAATCCTGCCGGGGTTCGGTTTGACGATGGGGTTCACGCTGGTCTACCTCAGCCTGATCGTCCTCATCCCGTTGTCGACCCTGTTCTTGAAAGCATCCTCACTGTCATTGCGCGAGATCGGCGACATCATCATGACCAGCCGATCCCTGGCCGCGTACCGGCTCTCGTTTGGGGCGTCGTTTGCTGCCGCGGGCATCAACGCCGTGTTCGGCCTGATCGTCGCCTGGGTGCTGGTTCGCTACAAATTCTGGGGAAAGGCCCTGCTCGACGGGCTCGTCGACCTCCCGTTCGCCCTGCCGACCGCCGTCGCCGGGATCAGCCTCACCACCCTCTACAGCGAAAAAGGCTGGCTGGGCGGCGTGCTGGCCGAGGTTGGCATAAAAGCCGCCTACACGCGCCTGGGGATCGTGATCGCCCTCACGTTCATCGGCCTGCCGTTCGTGGTCAGAACCCTCCAGCCGGTGATACGCGAGATCGACCCCGAGGTCGAAGAAGCCTCCGCCGGGCTTGGCGCCAGGCGATGGCAGACGTTCCTCTACGTGATCTTCCCGAACCTGCTGCCGGCGCTGCTGACCGGGTTTGCGCTGGCGTTCGCGCGGGCGTTGGGCGAGTACGGCTCGGTGGTGTTCATCTCCGGCAACATGCCCAACAAAACCGAAATCGTCCCGTTGCTCATCATGACCAAGTTCGAAGAGTACGACTACGCAGGCGCAACCGCGATCGCCGCGTCCATGCTGGTTTTGTCGTTCCTGCTGCTGCTTACAATCAACCTCCTTCAATGGTGGAGCCGCCGGCATCATGCTGTCGCTTAAAAAAAACCGCGCCGCCAACGCCGCTTCCCAGCCCCGGCTGGTGAGGAGAATCCTGATCGGCTCCACCGTGTTGTTCCTGGGGCTGTTCTTGCTGTTGCCGCTGATCGCCGTGTTTGCCTACGCGCTCGAACAAGGCGGCACAGCCTACTGGATGGCCATAAAACAGCCGGAAGCCCTGGCCGCACTCCGGTTGACCCTGATGACCGTCGCGGTCGCCGCCCCGCTCAACGCCTTGTTCGGTATAGCCGCCGCGTGGGCCATCGCCAAGTTCGAGTTCCGCGGAAAAAACATCCTGATCACCCTGATCGACCTCCCGTTCACGGTCTCGCCCGTGATCGCCGGCGCGATGTTTGTCCTGTTGTTCGGTGCGCGGAGCGCGATGGGCGGCTGGCTGCTTGACCGCGGCATCCAAATCATCTTCGCCCCGCCAGGCATTTTCATCGCAACCATCTTTGTCACGTTCCCGCTTGTGGCGCGCGAGTTGATCCCGCTGATGCAGGCACTCGGCAACGATGACGAAGAAGCCGCCGTGTCGCTCGGCGCGGGGCCGCTCCAGACGTTCTGGCGGATCACCCTGCCCAACATCCGGTGGGGGCTTTTGTACGGCGTGGTCCTTTGCGTCGCCCGGGCGATGGGCGAATTCGGCGCGGTCTCCGTTGTATCCGGCCACATCCGCGGCGTCACCAACACCATGCCGCTCCAGATCGAAATTCTCTACAACGAATACGATTATGTCGCCGCGTTCAGCGTCGCGTCCCTGCTGGCGCTCGTAAGTCTCGTCACGCTCGGCGGCAAAAAAATCTTCGAGTGGAAATCACGCCAGCATATCATTGACCAATCGGCGTACTCCGCCCAAGGCGGACCTGTAGAAAGCACGGCATCATGAGCATCGAAGTCAGAAACGTCAGCAAAAATTTCGGAACGTTCGCCGCGCTCACCGACGTCAGCCTCACCGTCGCCACCGGCGAACTCGTCGCACTGCTCGGCCCGTCCGGGTCCGGCAAAACCACCCTGCTCCGGATCATCGCCGGAATGGAAGACCCCGATTCCGGCTCCGTCCTGCTCGAAGGCGAAGACGCTACGACGCAACGCATTCAGCAGCGGAAGGTCGGATTCGTTTTCCAACATTACGCCCTGTTCCGCCACATGACCGTGTTCGACAATATCGCATTCGGCCTCAACGTGCGGCCGCGCGGCCTGCGCCCATCCAAAGAAGAGATCCGCGACCGCGTCATGCGGCTGCTGCGGCTGGTCCAGCTCGACCGGATGGCCGACCGCAGGCCCGCCCAATTATCCGGCGGCCAACGCCAGCGCGTCGCGCTCGCCCGGGCGCTCGCCGTCGAGCCGAAAGTGCTGCTGCTCGACGAACCATTCGGCGCGCTCGACGCCAAGGTGAGAAAAGAACTGCGGCGGTGGTTGCGCAGGCTCCACGACGAGATCCACGTCACCAGCGTGTTCGTGACGCACGACCAGGAAGAAGCCCTCGAAGTGGCGGATCGGGTTGTCGTCATGAATGAAGGCCGCATCGAACAGGTCGGCACGTCCGAAGACGTTTACCACCACCCCGCAAACCCGTTCGTGTACAACTTCCTCGGCGACGTCAACCTGTTCCATGGCCGGGTCGAAAACGGCCAGCCGTACCTCCACCCCGGCGCCGAAGGAGAAGGGCACGCCCTCGTGTTCGTCCGCCCGCACCTCCTGGATATCCAGCACGAGCCCAGCGGAGAGCACAGCTTCAAAGCCAGAGTCACCCACATCAATCCCGCCGGCCCAGTCGTCAAAGTCGAACTGATCAGCGAATGGGGGCAACCCGTCCAGGTCAACCTCACCCAGGAACGGTACCGCGAACTGCGACTCCAAAAAGACGCCAGCGTCTACGTCATCCCCCGCGAACTCAAAGCCTTCATCGAGTAGTAACCGCGTGCGAAGTGCGGAGTGCGAGGTGCGAAGTTGGGACAACTGAGACAACTGGGACAATTGAGACAAACCCCATACCCCCTTTCAACTTCGCACTGAGAACTTCGCACTTCGTACTGTCCCTAGGGCGTTTCGTATGCTTTTTTCAACTGCTTGCCAATTTCGACGAGCGCCTTTGCCAGCCCTTTGCCGAGCGTGTCCAGCGGCTGTTTCGGATCCCATGCCGCCTGATAGTCCTTGATCGCCGTTTCCTCGTACAGGCTGTGTTCGACCGGAATCCAGAAGAGCGTGAGACCTTCGCTCTCGGCGGCGTCCAGCAAAGCGGGTAGCTCGACCTCCTTGATGAACCGTGATGCCAGGAACGCGCGACTTACGAGCAACACGCCCACCTTGGCCCGCGCCAGCGCATCGCGGATCTCGTCCTGCCACTTCGCTCCGGGCTTAAGCTGGGTATCCTCCCAAATGTTGAGCTTGTCGTCGTCAATGAGCGGGTCAAGTGTCACCTTTAGCTCGTCAAGCACTCCTTTGTCCTTGTGGCTATAGCTTATGAAAATCTCGTTGCGCTCCCCGCGGCCCCAATCCTTACCTTCCTGTCGTCTTTGCCGCTCCCGGGCGCGCTGGCCTTTTCCACTGACGCCTTCGAGCAGGTCGGCCACCATGTATTCGCGGTCCGCACCTTCGGGCCAAAACTTGAGAATACCGTTTCCTTCGAGGTTAAGCAGGTGCTGATAATCCACGGTCACGTCCGGCCGATCCGGCAGCGGCACTCGGCCTTTGGCGTCGATTCGGGGCAGGTTGCTGTGGATATGCTCGAGTTCCATCCGGATATGCGTCAACGCCGACCGCCGCAGCACCGCGCTCGGGCCGCGGACACTGATCGACAGCCGCTTGCCCTCCTCGTCCGCCACCATCAGCGCCTCCGCCCCGTCGATGTGCAGCACCACGCCGCTCCGCCAGTATACGGGCTTCTCCTTACCCAGCAGCTCGTGGTTGCGCACGATGAACCGCCAGATCACGCTGCCCGGCAGAACCGCGTACCGGTACTCGAACCCGACCGCCCCCGCATCATCCCACTCGATGGCCGGCCGCTCCTTGTCGAGCAACCCGGGGATGAGCCACCGCTCGTCCCCGCCCTCGTCAAAGGCGAAGCATAGTTCAAACTTTTTCATCATCTCGATGATAAAGTTCCGCTTCTCGGGCGCATACTTGCCCCGGCGCAGGATCTGTTCGAGACAGTCGCGGCACAGCACGCCGCCAGCCCGGTTGAGCCGGTCGCTGGTGATAATGGCATATACGCCGGACGTTACCCACCTCGGCGACAGCACGCCCAACCCCGCCAGACGGTCGTCGTCGCGGAAGCAGAGGACCACCCCGAGGTCGTGCAGAAACCGGGCCAGGTGCTCCTGCTCCTCGTCGCCTGTCACGGCGCTCCTGGCGCATACGGCCGTATACTGGTCCCACCGCATATGGGGCGTACGCCGGGCTTTGGCTTCGACAACCTCCTTAACGGCGAAATACGAGACGGGCAGCCGGTTGTCCACGTGCTCGAGTGAGTTGACTTCCCGCGCGATCCGCTCGCGCAGTTTGGGGACGCCCTCGAGTGACTCGCACGACGTCTCTACAAACCCTTTCAGGTTGGGCGCGTACTTGATGATCAACCCGTTACGGTCCAACTTCAGCCGGCCATCATCGATCTTGTTGACCACGACGATCACGGGCGAGTCGCCGCCGCAGCTTTGCACGAGCCGCAGCCAGTATTCGAGCCGACACTGTTTTTCGTCCTGCCGCGCATCCAGCACCAGTAGGTAAAGGCTTCTTTTTGTCAGGAAAAACTGGTGCGTGGCGTGCATTATTTCCTGGCCGCCGAAATCCCAGATGTTCAGCCGGACCGTCTCGCCAGCCCGTTTGCCCCCGACCGCCCATCGGTCGATCGAAATGCCTTCGGTCATTTTCTCGCCGGGCACGCAGGCCTTGTTGTGGACGACAGCCTTCACCAACGACGTCTTGCCCACCTGGGCTTCGCCCACAAGCAGAACCTTCACCTCATTCAGCGCCCGAGAGGCTTCAACCTGGGTGCGGAAGTAGTAGCCCAGAATTGCCGAAGGCGCCGCTGGCTTCCCCTTGCCGCCGTAAACCTGCCCCGACGTCGGCCCCAGGATTTCCAGCGGAATGCCAAGCCGGTCGTTGTGATGGAGGTACAGTTGCCTGAGTCCCGTAAGCTGGCGGATCTCCGGCGGAAGCGTGGAAAGCTGGTTGTTCCAGAGTTTCAGCCACGTCAGTGCGGTGAGCCGGCCGATCTCCGGCGGAAGCGTGGAAAGCTGATTCTGGCCGAGGGCCAGCCCCTTCAGTGCGGTGAGCCGGCCG
>JAPLKX010000310.1 GCA_026387845.1 Candidatus Hydrogenedentota bacterium
AATCTGAGATCTGAGATTTCCGTCATCTTGACCGGGACCGGAGAATAGCTTACCATTGGCTCGCTGCAGGCAGACAGCAACAGGGGCCAGTCAAACTGCCTCGTTGGGCGTTGCTTGAGAAGGGACTTATATGAGCGGCGGGTTGTTTGTAAAGAAACCTCCGGAAATCCCAAAACGGATCGGCGAACTACTCATTGAAGAAGGACTCATCACCGAAGCCGACCTCACAAAGGCCCTTGAGCACCAGAAAAAACATGGCGGAAAAACCGTCGACATCCTGATTGGTCAGGGCAGCATCGATGCGGCAACCTTCGTGAAATTCCTCAGCAAGCGCCCGGGAATTCCCAGCATCGACCTGCGAAACTACGAAGTCCCAAGAGAACTCGTCGCGCTTATCCCCAAAGAACTCGCCACCAAACACGAAATCTTCCCCATCGACAAAATGGGCAAGGTTCTGACGCTCGGCATGGCCTTCCCGCTCGACCGCGCCACGATCGAAAAACTCCAGTCCGTCACCGGCTTCAAAATTCGTCCCATCCTGTGCTCCGGCGATGACATCCGCTCCGCCATCAAGCAATACTATGGCCGGGAAGAACGGGCCGTCTTGGCGCGCGACGAGAAAATCGAGGTCGTCGAGGAACGCGCCGAAAGCGCCCTCCGCATCGGAAACATCGGCAGTCTCGTCAAGGAAATCACGGTGCTCCCCCCGCTGCCCCGCACCGTCGAGCAACTCCGCCGCATCATCGACGACCCCAAAAGCTCTATCTCCGACGTAGCTCACCTCCTCAGCCTCGACCCGCCCGCTTCCGCCAAGCTGCTCAGCATCACCAACTCCGCCGCGTTCAGCTTCTCCCGCCAGGTCCGGAACGTGCAGGAAGCCGTCGCCCTCCTGGGCCTGCGCCAAACCTATGAGACCGTCCTGTCTGCGGCGGCGCTGGATTTCTTCAAGCGGGCCCCCTTTTTTGATCACAACCTCTACTGGCAGGACGCAATGGAGTGCGCCAACATCTCCACCATCATCAGCCGATCCGCCGGCCTGCAAACGCTTGACGGCGTCTTTGCCGCCGGCATCATGCACGACATCGGACGCATGGCACTCGCCTGGATCGCTCCCGAACGATTCGCCAAAGTCGATCAGACCGAAGGCGCCGGCAAAATGGTCGAATCCGAGCGAGAGATCTTCCTGGTGGCCCACCCCGAAGTCGGTTACATGCTGACCTCAAACTGGGGCCTGCCCGAGCAAATGACACTCGCCATTCGGTTCCACCACAGCTACGAGATGGCCCCAGAACCCGTTGAAACTGCCGCCGTCATTGCCCTGGCCTGCGGCGTCCTCGATAACTTCGATCTCCACGTCGACATCGACGAAGCCTTCTACCAAAAGCACCTCGATGCACTCGATTGCCTCAAAATCGACCGCAAAAAATTTGAAGGGATCCTCAAAAAAATTGCGGAATCCCAAGCAAAAAAGCAAGACGACTGATTGCGGACTTCCCTAATCTTGTCGTGGAAGCGGCGTCCCCGCCGCTTCATGCAGCACACAAGGCTCTCAATGGTCTCAACGGTCCCAATCGTCCCACCGAAGTCACGGCTCTTTTGGGTAATAGAGAAAGCTGGTTTTCCGCCACATCGCTGGGTCAAACGCCGTCATTTTCCGCGTATACCCCAGCGATGACGCCGTCGGGTTCAGCGGCAGCCCGCACCCCGATCCCACCAAACCTGGAGCCTCGCATCCAAGAGTCTGCCGCCACCATGCCTCGTCGAAATACACCTTCACGATGTCCCGGTCGCCCGCGTCGTCCGTGTAAACAGCCCCATTCTCAACGAGCCGCGGCCAAATATGGCGCAGGCAGTCCCTCGTCGAACTCACCAGGTCCACGTCCAAAAAAGCAAAAGCCAACGGCCCGTCCAACCCCCGCAATGACTCGCTGAACAAGCCTTTCACGAACCGGCACGTCTCGAGGCTGCCGCACCGCCGGATGTTCTCCCTCACCTCGTCCAGCGAACCCGCAAACATCCCCTTCTTATAGTAGCCATACACGCCCACATGCGGCCCAACGTGCACCCGCATCCCGTCGTCGCCCGGCAAACCCTCAAACGAGTCGCAAACCACCAGCGTCCGCCCTACCTTCGAGCACACCAGCGATAAACTCGACGAACTCGCACCCTTCCACACCCCGCACTCGATCACGTCCCCGCGGACGTCCGGCGGTATGCTCAAAATCTCCCGCGCCAGTACCACGTGAACCAGCGGCGACGTGCCCGACTCGATTTCCGAATTGACCCCGCGGAACTGTTCCACGAGCCCCAGTTTATCCGCCGCGCCAACTCCATACGCCGCCCCGGCCGGTCCGTTCACGAACCCGTCAATCACCGCCGCGCTCCAAGGCTCCGAAGCCACCCGCCCCAACTCACGCCCTACCAGCCCGCGAACAAGCGGCAGCTTACCAACACCGTCCGCCAGCGGCCTCAGAAGTCTCTTAAACATGCCTTTCATCGCCGCACAGCATACCACGGTTCCAGCCTAACACCCGAAGCATTTCGTCAGCAGCTCTTATGTCATTTATATCACTTTTATCCATTTTTGTCAACCAAATCACCCTCGTTCCACAAAACTTTGCCGGTTCGTCGCTCTGCAATGTATAGTAATCACCGCAGATTGGGGTGTGGATTTGCCGGTATGGAAAGCGGTCTTCAGGTAACGATTGCCATTCTGACACGGGATGCGGGGCCGGTGTTGCCCCGCCTGCTGGACAGGGTGTTCTCCCAGCAGACATCCCTGCGGTACGAGGTTATGGCCGTCGATTCGGGGTCGAGAGACGAGACGCTGGATACGCTGCGGCGGTTCCCGTTGCGCCTCATCGAGATCCCGAAGTCCGAGTTCAACTGGGGCCGCACGCGCGACTTCGCCTACCAGCAATGCGCCGCGCCCGTGGTCGTCAACCTGTCGCAGGACGCGGTGCCCGCCCGCTCCGACTGGCTGGACCGGCTGGTTGCGCCCATCTTCGAGGACCCGGACGTCGCGGTGACGTGCGGGTCGTCGATCCCCGACCCGGAGCGGCATTTCGGCCAGTTCGTATGGGAGCGCAACGGCTACTTCTATTTCACCCGCGAGATCAAGAAGTTCGTGGGCAAATACGGCAGGGGGTTGTCGTTTGCCAACTCGTCGGTGCGCAGGTCGGTGTGGGAACGCCTGCGGTTTGACGAGCAGCCCACCGGCGAGGACTTCCAGTTCCAGAAGAGACTGCACTTGGACGGCGGCGGCCGGATCGCCTTTCCCATGGACGCGCCGGTCTTGCACCATCACAACTACAGTTTCGGCGGCCTGGTCCGCCGGATCCGCAATGAAGGCTACGCGCTGCGCCTGCTGGGTTGCCCGTACAACGAGCTCGACCTCGCCATCGACCTGCTGAGCCCGCGGAAGTATGTCCAGTGGCTGCGCGAGGCACGCAGGGGCTGCCTCAAAACGCCCGGCGACCTCCTGTTTCCGGTAGTGCGGCCGGTGGCGGTGTACGCGGGCAGCCGGTTTGCCCGAAGGCCCGTATGGTACTGAACGGCGAGATCCGCCGCGCACGCGTGCGCGCCTATTACGAAACCAACCCGCTGATGGTGAGTTCGCCGTTCGGCGGCGTCGACGGCATAAACGAGCCGCTGCTCGAACAGGTCCTCAGCCGGCTCGACATCCGGCTGGCGGGCAAGCGCATTCTCGATGTGGGTTGCGGCCGGGGGTTTGCGGGCGATTTTGTCAGGAAATGCGGCGGGACGTACAGCGGCGTCGACTTCGTACAAAGCCGTTCCGGGTTTCCGTTCGTGATGGGCGACGCGGCCAAGCTGCCGTTCGCCGACGGCAGTTTCGACGGCGTGTTTTGCATTGATGCGTTCGAGCATTTCCCGGAATCCGGCGGCACGGCCTTGGAGTTTTACCGCGTGCTGCGCCCCGGCGGTTTTGTGTTTTTGTCCGTGCCCAACTACGCGAACGTAGCGGGCGTGGTCAAGTTTTGCTGCGAACGTTGGGGCGGTTACCGGCGGATGACGTGGGCGCCGTTCCGGCGGTGGCAGCCGCAGGAATACGAGCGGCCGATCACGGCGCGGTTTGTGCGCAAGGCGTTTCGCGGGGCTGGATTTGTCCTGATGCGGCGGATAGGTTATGGTGCGGAGGTTGGTCTGGGCCTGTTTCCGTGGGTGGCCCACCGGAAGATGCCCGAGTGGGCGCAGTTCCGCCTCGAACGGTTGTTTGCGGCGGCGGGTCCGGCGGTTGCCCGGGTGTGGCCGGGCTCGAGCCTGCACCAGTTTTGGAAGATCGAGCGCTGACATATGGGTTTGAGACGGGCGATACAGAAACTGAAGCTGCGGTACGGGTCGCAGGCGACGGTTGTGAACACGCTGCGGCAGATGGGCGTGCGGGTTGGCGACGGCTGCCGGATCTACACCAGCAACTTCGGCACGGAACCCTGGCTGATCCGGATTGGCAACCGAGTCTGCATCTCGAATGACGTCACGTTCGTCAACCACGGGCTCGTCTGGCCGTTTGAAGACAAGTACGACTCGCTGACCCGGTTCGGCAAAATCGAGATCGGCGACAACTGCCAGGTCGGCATCCGCGCTACCATCCTGCCCGGCGTCACGATTGGCGACAACTCGATAGTCGGGGCGTGCAGCGTTATCACAAAAGACGTCCCGCCCGGCGTTGTGGTGGCCGGCAACCCGGCCAGAGTCATCTGCTCCGTCGCCGAATACGAGCAGAAATGCCTGGCCGGGCACATCGACATCCCGCGCGACCCCGAGGCGGCCCGCAAGGTGCTTGAGCGTCATTTCTGGGGGGACGGGGCGTGAAACTGGCGCGCTTGAAACTAGCGCTGCTCAACGGCAACCGGTTCAACCCCTGGCACTTTCAAGGCTACAAGTACATCAAAGGCCAGCCTGAAATCACGGCGTTCCGGGCCGAGTCCGAGATCCAGCAGTTTTTCGACGCGCGCGATGACGGGTCCGCCGGGTTCCGGTTTGAGCAGATCTATTTCGACACCCAGGCCGGCAGCCCGATCGCCCGGCTGGTGAAATCGGTGCAGACGAACTATCTCGGCCGGGAGCCGCGGATCCTGCCGTTTTACGAGCGCCTCCAGGGGTTCGACCTGATCCACAGTTGGGAATTATTCACGGACTGGTCGGAGCAGGCGCTGATTGCCCACCAAAAATACGGGGCGCCGCTGCTCGTCATGGTGTGGGACAACATCCCGTTCAACATGGAGCGCAATCCCTTCCGGCGCGACCTCAAAAAACGGGTGGCGGCCGGCGCGGATCTGTTCGTGGTCCACACGGAGCGGTCGCGCCGGATGCTTGGCATGGAAGGCGTGGACGCCAGCCGGATTGTCCTCGTCAATCCGGGAGTGGACACGGCCCGGTTTTGCCCCGGCCCGCGGGACCGGTCAGGTTTTGGGCTCGATGACGGGGATTTTGTGATCCTCTTTGTGGGATGGTTTCTGCCGCGCAAAGGGATGGACTATCTTCTTCTGGCGTTGCACGAGTTGCTGCATGACCCGGCGTGCAACAGGCGGCGCGTCCGCCTGCTGGCGGTCGGATCCGGCCCCGGCAAGGACCGGATCGACCGGCTGGTCGAGCGGTTGAACCTGGGCGAGTCGTGCGTCTTCACAGGCTCGCTGCCGTACAATCGGATGCCTGACGCGTTCCGTGCCGCGGATGTGTTTGTGCTGCCGAGCATCGCCACGCCCGAATGGCAAGAGCAGTTCGGGATGTCGCTGATCGAAGCGATGTCGTGCGGGACGCCGGTGGTGAGCACGTTAAGCGGGGCGATCAGCGAGATCGTCGGGGACAGCGGGATTTTGTGCCAGCCCAACGATTTTGTCTCGATACTGGATGCGTTGAAACGCCTGATGTTGAACCCTGGGCTGCGGGAAGACTTGGCGGCAAAGGGAAGGCAGCGTGCGCTGGACCTGTTCACGCTCGAGCAGTTCGCGGGCGGCCTGAGCGGGGCCTACGCGAGGCTGATTTGACAAGCCATTGTGGAGTGCGGCAGCTTGCTGCCGCTTTTTGCAGTCAAGGCTTTTCCTGCAAATCACGCTGAGCTTGTCAATCAAAACTGTTTGTGAAAAAAAGNAAGCGGCAGCAAGCTGCCGCACTCCAAATGGGCCTGCGTCGGCTGCCCGCACGGAGTATAATGGGTAGTGCATTGGTGGGCTCCGAACTGGAGATGAGCAATGGATCGCGACACGAACATTTTGTCTGACGGCGGGGACGCCGGGTTGGGCACGAGCCCGCACGTGTTTTGCCTCGAGGGCAAGACGCTGGCCGAGGCGCTGGCTGAATGCAGGACGGCCAGAGAGCGGCTGCGCCTGCTGCCGCAGTACGCGTCGTTGTGCGATGCGGTCGGGGCCGCCCACAGCCGGGGCGTGATCCACCGCGGTCTCCACCCCGGCGCGGTCCTGCTCTCCGATTACGGCGAAACCGTCATTTCCGACTGGAGCCTGAGCAAAGTCAGAGGCCGGCCGGACCAGCAGCGGGATCGGTTTGGGGAAGCGGCGGCGGGCGGGCCATTGCGGCCTTACCTTGCGCCGGAGATCGTAAAGGGCAGGTTTGACGAGGTCGACGCGCGCTCGGACGTCTACGCGCTGGGCGCGATTTTATACCAGGTCTTGACGGGCAAACCGCCTCGTTCGGATGGGGGCGCCGCTGAACCGGCCGATACGGTGGAAGCGGAAGTTCCGCGCGAACTGGTGCAAATCTGCCGGCGCGCCATGTTCCAGGAAGCGTCGGCGAGGTATGCCAACGCCTCCAAGCTTGCCGATACGTTCCGCCAGGTGGAAACGCAGGCGGGGCCGGCCGCGCCTGACCGCCCGGCGGGTCGCGTGGACCCGCTTTACAAGACGCTGCTTGGTGCGGCGGTGTTATGCTTGGTCGTACTGGCGGCCGGGTTTGGCTTTGTATATCACGGCCTTTCCGTGGACAGGGCGGAAGCCGTTATCATCCGGGACAAGGAAATCGATCTGCGGCGTGACGCCGAAGAGGCGCGCGACAAGCTGGCTGAGGAATTGAAGGACGCGGATATGATCCGGACACGGATCGAGAGCGACCGCGACAGGTTTGAGGATGCGCTGGCGACGGCGCGAGGCGAGCTTGAACAAGTTCGCGCAGAATTGAAAACCACGCAGGAAGAACTCATCACGGCACAGGGCGCCGCCAAACGGGCTGAAACCATTGCGCGGCTGTCGGGCGCCGAGGCGGAAACTGCTGAGACGGCGGCCGAATCCGCGCCCGAGCCGGAGGAACCCGTTGCGGAACAGGCCGCACCCGAACCGCAGGAAGAACCGGCGGTCGAAGGGCCGGTCGAGGCGTTTTCAACGCCGCTGCCCGAGCTCGAGCTTTCCGCGGAGGAGCCGGCTGAAACGGCCGCGCCCGAGGAGGCCGCGCCCGCGCCAACCGAGGAGGCCCCGCCCGCCCCGCCCGAAGAGGCCGCGGCCGCGCCCACCCCGCCCGCTCCAAAACCGGGCGGAATCGAGAAGCCCGATTTTGGCAAAGCCATGCCGGACCTGATCGCCAGTGTCGTTACGGTGGAAGGGGCGGAGTCCCGGGCGGTCATTCGCATAACCGACACGACACCCCCTGCCATCAAGGCAATGGGTTTCCGGGACGGCGACGTCATCACGCGCATCAACCGCAACCCGATAACGACGGTCGATGAGGCCAAACGCGCCCTCATCAACGTCCAAAAGGACACCGGGTTTTCGATCAGGATCACCCGCAATGGCCGGACCGGCTGGATGCGGGTTAACTTTGCCCCGCCGCCCGCACCGCCGGTCCCGGTTCAGCCGACTCAGCCTGAGCAAGCCGCCGCCGAGCCCGCCCAGCCGCAACCGCCCGCGGGTGAAGCCGAACCGCCTGCGGATGAAGCGGAACCGATCGAGCCTGAGCCCGAGCCGGCAAACCAGTAAGGAGAGCAGGCGCCTGTCATACGCGGTGGGGTCGAGTTCCTGCTCGACAGCAATTCCACCACTGCCTTGGCTCATGGTTCACCGCCCCCGCCATGCGGTCGCGCGGGAGCGCGACCCCACCATGCAGGCGAGACGCCCGCACCACAATCAAGCACTATCTGCCCATGAGCGCGATGTGGGAAGCGGCATCCTTGCCGCTTCGTGGCCTGCGTTGCTACATGACGCGACGGGGACGTCGCGTCTACAACTCGGCAAACTTTTCTTGGCTCTATGTCTGCACGCCTGTGAGGTTTCTGCGGACATATTCGAGGGCGAGGACGGCGAGCCGCGTCTGGCTCCATGCGTCCGCATTGATAATCGAGACTTCCCAGGTAGCCGCGCCTTCCGGTGACAGGAAGTGGATCAGCGTTTGGGTTTTGCCGCCGGAAATGAGGAGGGCGCAATCGGCGTTCAGCGCCTTTCGAACAACGTCCGGGCTTTTCGCTTCATCGTGAGACAGGTTTGCGCCGCGGAACGTGGGGGAATCCAGGACAGCGAGCCGGCGGGCCAGTTCCGCGGCATGAGCGGTGCCGCCGACGGCGA
>JAPLKX010000031.1 GCA_026387845.1 Candidatus Hydrogenedentota bacterium
CAGGTGTTCATGAACCTCATCACCAACGCTTCCGAAGCGCTCGGCGACAAAAACGGCGACATCACCGTGACCACCGGCGCCATGGAATGCAACCGAGAATATCTCCGCGAGACCTACCTCGATGAGGAACTCCCCGAAGGCCTCTACGTCTATTGCGAAGTCTCCGACACCGGTTGCGGGATGGACGCCAAAACGCGGCCCCGGATTTTTGACCCGTTTTTCACGACCAAATTCACGGGGCGCGGGCTCGGGCTGGCCGCGGTGCTCGGAATCGTTCGAGGCCACCGCGGCGCCATCCGCGTGTACAGCGAACCCGGACGCGGAACCAAATTCAAAATCCTATTTCCCGCCACCGGCAGGGCCGTCAAATCCTCCGCACGCCAAGCCGCCCCGGACATCGTCTGGCGCGGAAAAGGGCTCGTCCTCTTGGTGGACGACGAAGAAACCGTCCGGACCGTCGGCAGGCAGATGCTCGAGCGGGCGGGTTTCACGGTGCTCGTTGCCGTCGATGGCCGGGAAGCACTCCATGTTTTCATGCAACAGCCTAACCAAATAACCTGCGTCCTTCTCGACCTCACCATGCCCAACATGGATGGCGAAGAAACTTTCCGCGAACTCCGCAGAATCAACAACAGCGTCCGCGTCATCCTCTCCAGCGGCTACAACGAGCAGGAAGCCATCAATCGCTTCACTCAAAGCGGCCTCGCCGGATTCATCCAAAAACCATACCAGTTCGCCAGCCTCACCCAAAAACTCCAGCAGGTACTTGAACCCAACCCCCAGCCCGAAAACATGGCCTAGCCAACAAGACCCGTGCCGCTCCGCCCCGGATCCGCACGTAAGAAACGCGGCAAGATGCCGCGTCTACGTTTGCAAGCCAATGTAGAAGCGGCATCTTGCCGCTTGCGGTCTCGCTGCGTCGCATCAAGAGACCCACCGTGTTCACAGCAAGACCCGGGATGGCGGAATCGCCTGCCATTACAGGCCCAATCAAAAACTCGCTTCGCGGTGAGAGAGCCTTACGTGCGGATTCTGGTCCGCTACTCCCACTTGCCACCATCCCCTTTTTACCGTACAATAAAGTATGTATCACTACCAAAAAAAACATACTTGGAGGCGCTACCATGAAAGCGGTTGTGGCCGAAAGAGGTCAAATCACGATACCAAAACCTATCCGCGACAGGCTCGGGTTAACCCCCGGAACTTTGCTTGATTTGCGCGAACATAATGGAAAGATACTGGCTGAAAAAGTTCCCCATAACGACCCCGTGGCGCAGGTAAGAGGATGCCTGAAACTGGATAAACCAACTGATGAACTTATTGACGAGTTGCGGGGACACGCATGATAACCGCTGTCGACACCAATGTGTTGATAGATGTTTTTCGGGATGATCCCAGTTTTGCCGAGGTCTCGTCAAATCAATTGCGCCGCTGTACGCGGGAAGGCCGCCTGGTTGCGTGCGACATCGTATGGGCCGAACTGGCCGCTCTGTTCCCATCGCGAAAAATGCTTGAACAACAGATGGAAAGACTAGCGATAAACTTTTTACCCGTTCAGCACGAGGCCGCATGCTTGGCGGGCGAAATCTGGCGCCGTTACCGGGCACGCGGAGGACGACGCACTCGCATTGTTCCCAATTTCATCATAGGCGCTCACGCTCAATTGCAGTGCGACAGACTACTCAGTCGTGACCGCGGCTTCTACCGCAAACTCTTCAAGAAACTCACCGTCATAGACCCCTCACGTTAGCCGCCACCCATTCAGTATCCGCGCTCCCCGTGTACATCCTCCACCAGGGCGGCATCGTGTTCCCCGGCTGGTTCCTCATCCAGTTGGACGCGCCCATCATCGTCAAATACCCCCTGCTCCTTATCACCGCCGTCACCGTCACCGTACTCACTTACCATTTCATCGTCCGGCCCCTAAACCCCCTGCGATTCCTGTTCGGCATGAAGCCCCGCAAGCTCAAACCCGCCCCTCAACTCATCCCCGCCGCCGGCCCGGACATTTCAAAGTAGCTGAACCCGGTATTGTCAGTGCACCCGCCGCCTCTATGATATACTTGCAGCCGAACATGGATGGCTTCTGATGAATGCTGTTCTTAAAGAAAAGAACGATGAGCTCATGGCCTTGTGCCGACGGCACAAGGTGGCTCGGTTGGAGTTGTTTGGCTCGGCAACAAGCGGCGCATTTGAATCCGGCCGCAGCGACCTGGATTTTCTGGTATCGTTCGAGGTTCAAACGCCGGAAGAACACGCCGACTCCTATTTCGGCCTGCTCGCTGACCTCGAAGACCTGTTTGAACGCCGAATAGATCTCGTAGAAACGAAGGCTATTGATAATCCCTATTTTCTCAAGGCTATCAATTCTTCGCGGACCTTAATCTATGAAGGATGAAGCCAGAGCCCTCCTCTTCGACATGCAGCAGGCTTGCGAGCGCATTCTTCAATTCACCAAGAACAAAACCTTGGCCGGTTACGGCAACGACGTCTATTGTCGATCTGCTGTCGAAAGGCAATTCCAGATAGCGGGGGAAGCTTTGGTGAAGCTGTCCAAGCTGCACCCGGATGTTGCCGAACAGATTCCATCGCGGCGAACCATCATCAGCTTTCGCAATATCCTTGTTCACGGTTACGATAAAGTGGACAACGAAGTTGTCTGGGGCGTTATTACAAGAGACTTACCAACACTCTGCAAGATACTCGAAGATCTCCTGGCATAGATTAAGTTTTGTCCCTGTACCGCCGGGCAGGGGCAGCACATCAACACGCCGGGCCGCCGCCGCATTGCATACAAAAGCGGGCTTGGATAGCTCCAAGCCCGCCGTCGAAATAGCCTTGGCCGTAGTTATTTGATCGCGATATCAACCCACTGGTCGATCAGCCCGTCCATTGTGACCGCATGGATCCGGTACGTACCGGAAGCGAGGCCTTTGGTGCTGAGATTGAAGATATACTGCCCGGCCTCGGCGTCGTACCGGAACAGGTTTCCGGCGTCGGCCTGGTTGGCCGTGAGCGTCTCGTTCACGGCGCCCGGCACGCCGTTCGTAACCATTTGGCCGCTGATGACGGCCTGCAGGTCCGGCACGGGGTTGCCGTCGCTGTCCAGCAGCCGGAACTTCACCGGGATCGTGCTCTTTTGTTTGAACACGCTCATCGCCTGGGGCGGCATGTTGATGGGCGGCAGGAACCCGTTAAACACCGGCAGGGCCGCCACCGCAAACACCGACAGCGAACTGGCGACGCCCGTAATGATGTTGTTGTCCGTGTCCACGGGCAACTGCGTGATATCCTCCCAGACCGGCGGCGTCGCCAACGCCAGCCAGTGCATCAACCGCAGCGCCTGTTCCTGCTCGAGCGTCATCCCGGTGTCGTCGTACGAGAACGAGATCGTGATCGGCCCTTCGTACACGCACGTCGTGTTGATGTCATAGAACACGCCCTGGAACTCGAGCCCGCCCGGCCCGCCGCCCGGCGCCGTGTCGCTCACCTCGACGGTGGTCGACCCGCCTTCGGTAACGTTGTCGAACGTCATCGCCAAGCCGGGTTCCGGCTCCACCACAACGTCGTCGCCTTCCGAGGTGTTCTCCGTGGGCTGCTCGGTGCCGTGGAAGTAAAAGTCGTCAAAAAAGCACGTGTTCCAGCTATCGGCATACAAACCAAACGCCCCGGCATTCATTTGACGGTAGCCGGGATGCAGCATATCTTGAGCGACATCGAGCGTCGGCGTAGCCGGTTTGACGCTACCCCGCGGCCATAAGTAGACGTAATAGCGTTCGTAGTCTGCGGAAAGCTCCACATTGTACCACCCGCCGCCTGGCGGCAACGGCTCCACGTGTTGCGCCAAATCCCAACCGTCAGGACCGGCGTTCTCGCTCACATCCATACGAATCCAAGTGGAATCCGCCCTGATTTCCAGGTAGTAGCACCAGTCTTCGGTCGCAGTGCCTTCCCATCCCCAGACAAGCCCGCCGTACGTCGTTGGATCCACAAACAAGGACGCCCCCATCGTAAAGTTATGGGTATAGTACTGTTTGGCAAGGCCAAGCCCGATCCCGCCGTTACGATCCTGCGGCGCCGTTACGCCGACCACTTGGCTGCCGCCCATGACCGGGAACTCCACCGTCGACCAATGCTGCGACCAGTTTGCCAGCGTGACCGCCGCGTCTTCGAAATCATCGCTCTTATCCAACGCCGCGGGATACGGGGCCGCGTCCAGCACGAAATCGTCAAACAAAACCGTCGATGGGCCGCCGCCGTTCTGCGCGTAACAGCCCGCCAACCCGTCCACGTAAGATTTGTGGCCGGGATGAAAGAGGTCCTGCGGGACTTCGATAATCATCTCCGACGGCTGCCACGCCGCCGCCGATTGAGGCCGGAACCACACTTGGAACGTGGTGCCGGTCGAGATCATGCGAAGGTCGTACCATTGGTTGTATACGATGCTGCCCGCAGGCAGGTACACCGCTTGCATCGTGTTGCTCCCGGCTGACAGTCCCTCTTCGGTTATGCCCACCCCGCATGAATCCACTTGCACCTCCACAAAATAAGAGTTCCCAGCATACGCCTGCCCGTTGAATTGCGCTATCGCCACGCCGCCGCCCCTGCCCGACAAAATGCACATCGAAACCTTCATCTCAAAGTTCTCGACGTACCACCCCGTGTAATTCTCCGGCCCCGCGCCCGAATCACCCCCGCCCGACGGAGCGCCCGAGGTCAGCTTCAACGCCTTGTTCCCGCCGGTGTCGGCGATTTCCCACGCGCAATTGGGACCGTTATATACCGCCCGCCAATCCGAAGGCACGCCAGGGCCTACCGTACAATCTTCAAAATCGTCCTGGATTAATGTCGCCCCCGCCATCCCGCAAACCAGCAATCCTGCCAAAACTGCCACGAGCGCTTTCATGTTAGTCTCTCCTTCCCGGTTGGGCTTCAAAGAATAAGATCCCTTGAACAACGTTTCGGTGCGATGAATATGCAACCCCGCAATACAAAGCGACACAATATAGCAAAAAGCGCTCTTCGTCAAGGCTGCGGTCAAAGAAGAGAATATGGTATTCTGGAAAAGCGGCCGGGCGCAAACCCTGTAGAAACAAAAAACGGCCGGAAGGATAGGAAAATCGATCGATCCCATGAGACTGACAGCTAACATGTTCAGATTACTTGTGGCGGCGTGTGTGCTGGGAATGCCGGCTGCCGCCCAGGTTTCCGCCACGGATTTGGCGGCACTGAAAGCAGAGGCTGCCGCCAATGGCTGGACATTCAACGTGGGAGAAAACGCCGCGACGAACCGGCCGCTGTCTGAACTGTGCGGGCTGATAGTGCCTGACAGGTGGTGGGAGGGGGCGCCCTTCAAGTCGTTTCCGGAAAAAGCGGACTTGCCCCCGCAGTTCGACTGGCGCGCCCTGGATGGCTGCACGCCTGTTAAGAACCAGCTTTTCTGCGGGTCGTGCTGGGCATTCGCCACAATCGGCGCTCTTGAATGCAGCATCCGCATCAAGGACGGCGACATTGTCGATCTGTCTGAGCAGTGGCTGATCAATTGCAACCAGGAAACCACCCCCCCCCATGCGCTGGACGGCACGTGGGGATGCAACGGCGGCTGGTTCGCCCACACGTACCACATGGAGACCGGCTCGGATCCGTGTGGCGGCAGCGGGGCCGTTCTGGAGTCCGCCTGCCCCTACACGGGCGCCGACGGGCCCTGCGCCTGCCCTTATGCCCATAGCTATGCTATTGATGACTGGGCCTACATCGGCGACTCCGAAACCGTGCCCGACACCAATGCGATCAAGCAAGCCATCATCGAGTACGGGCCCGTCTCAGCCGCCGTTTATGTCAATCTCGCGTTCTCGGCGTACGCGGGGGACGTGTTCAACGCGTCGGAGAACCAGGAAGTGAACCATGCCATCGTGCTTGTGGGGTGGGACGACACGGCGGGCGCTTCCGGTGCGTGGATCTTGCGCAACTCGTGGTCGGCCAACTGGGGCGAAGACGGCTACATGAGAATCGAGTACGGCTGCTCGAACGTCGGCTACGGCGCGTGCTACATCGATTACGCAGGGGCCGGCCTCGGCCGAGGTCCAGTCATCACGACTCAGCCCGAGGGTGCGGCCGTACCTGAAGGGTGGGTGCATACGTTCGAGGTGGAGGCAACAGGAATCGGGCCATTGCATTACGTGTGGAAGAAACAAGGTAATAACGTCGGGCCGGATTCTGCGCAACTCCGCGTCACGTCAATCGGCGCCGACGACGAAGGCGCTTACACCTGCGAAGTCTCCGACATCCGCGGTTCCACAACCTCCGACCCCGCCACGCTCTCCATCGATCCCGACGGCCATCTGCCCGCCGCCGGCCCCCTGGCCCTCGTCCTCACCGCCCTGGCAATCCTGGGTGCCCGCAGTTACCTCACGAATTAGACCGGTTTATTTCATCCAAGCCGCGGTCGGTTCCTGGAACGGATCGAGGGGCGCATAAGGCTCGGGATAGTCGCTGCCGGTGTGACTTCTTCTGCACGAGTCAATAAACTCGCCCAACCGGTTACGCATACTCTCAGCAAATTCCCTTTGATCTGCAATGATGTTGAGTTGCTCGAACGGGTCGGACGTCATGTCATAGCATTCATCTTCCGACGGATTACCTGAGAGGTTAGTAAGCAGCTTGTATCGATTATCGATCATGGCGAAGGTCGGCGAACCGAACATGTTGTCCTTTCGGTCGAGGTAGCGGAACGGAATAGGGGCGGGCCGCCGTGCGTCGCGCCCCGCCAGCAGCAGCATCAGGCTGACTCCGTCAATGGGCCGGCTGTCGGGCATTTTGAACTCAAGGAACTCCGCCACGGTCGGCAAATAGTCCAGTGTGCTGCACGGCATGCTGTATGTCTCACCCGCCTTTACCAGCCCTGGCCATTTCACCAGCGCCGGCACCGTGATGCCGCCGTTGTACAGGCTGCGCTTGCGCCCGCGCAGCCCGCCCGTTGAACCATGGTTGCGCGAACGCAGTGAACCGTCGCCCGAACCTTCCGGCCCGTTGTCAGAACAGAACCAGACGGCCGTGTCGGCCTCGATCGCCAATTCGCCCAGCAGGGCGTTCAGCCGGCCCACCTGCTCGTCCATCGCGCTGATGCACCCGAAGTAGTGTTGCTTGGGTTCCGGCACATCCGGGTACATCGAACGATATTGCGGCCCCGCGACGACCGGCGCGTGCGGCGTGTGAAACCACACCACCGCCAGGAACGGTTCACTCGCTTGTGCCGCGGCCCGGACAAACGGGTCCACCCGGTCCAGGATCACCCGGGAATCGTCGCCGTCCAAGTTGTCCGGCACCCGCTCGCCACGCTCGTTCCAATACGACGCCGGCCACGGCGTCCCCGGCTCGCCCCACAGGTTCGCGCCTTCCGCCGGGGTTTTTGTGGGATCCCAGGTAGGCACCTTGGCTTCCGTGGAAAAGCAGACGTCGAAGCCGTGCTCCCACGGCGGCGAGTAAAGCCGCGCCGATGAGGGGCCGCCCCGGTTGCTGTCTTTCTCGGTTTTCGAAAGCGTGCCCAGATGCCACTTGCCGAAATGGCCCGTCCGATAGCCGGATTGCCTGGCTATCTCTGCCAGCGTGATCTCTTGTCGGGGCAGGGCGCCCTCATTGGCATGGCCGATGCCGTAGCGCATGTAGTGGCGGCCCGTCATGCAGGTGCCCCGCGTGGGCGAGCACACCGGCCCTCCCGTGTGAAACCGCGTGAAACAGGCGCCCGCGCGCCGCATCTGGTCCAAGTACGGAGTCCGCATGATGCGGTTCCCGTTGAACCCCACGTCGCCGTAACCGAGGTCGTCGCACATGATAAAGATCATGTTTGGCCGTCTCGGGATGTCCGCACGTGCCTTTGATGAAGCCAGGAAGGCCGCCCCGGCCGCTGCTGCCTTTAAGAAGCCTCTCCGCGTCGTCGTTCTTCTGCCGTTCCACTTCATGCTGATACACCTTTGTGCCGCCACGTCAGAAAAATAGATGGGTCAGCCGCCCGTGCTCATCGGTTTCCCCACGTATTTGCATGTATACGGACACGCGGCGATGCAAATACCGCAAATCGAATCCTCGATGCCGGCGCACGCCTTGGCGGTCGCCCGCGCCGTCCGCCGGCACAGATGGGCGTCAAAAAAAGACTCCCGCGGCAGGCCTGCCCGCCATTCAGCCCCCGACGGCGCGCACCTTTTTCAAGCAGCGTTCGCCTAAATTTATCAAACAGGCCCATGCGCCCTTCGCTCAACTGTGCCTCTCATCCAGCGGATGCCCAGTGGCCGCCGTCAACCTTCAAGCACCTCACTGATTTTTTTTGCCAGGCTCTGCCGCGTAAACGGCTTTTGCAGAAGGTGGATGCCTTCGTCAAGAACACCCTGATGTACGATGATATCGGCACTGTACCCCGACATAAAGACGGCCTTGATTCCTTGATGCAAGGCCGCCACACGATCAAACACTTCCCGCCCGCTTAACCCGGGCATGATCACATCCGTCAAAAGCAGGTGGACCGTCTCGCGTTCCCCCGCCAGGCGGATGGCGTCGCTCCCGCTCTCGGCAATGATCACGTCATAACCAAGATCGGCCAACATCCTCTGCGCGACTTTCCGTACGGCGCGATCATCCTCGACAACCAGGATTGTCTGTGTCCCCCGGATGGGAACGGCAGGCGCCGGTGCGGGGCCCTGATCTTGTTCGATGTGCGTCGCGCGGGGGAGGTAGATCTTGAACGTAGTTCCAAGCCCGATTTCACTATAGGCCGAGACAGATCCACGATGCTGTTTTACGATTCCGTACACCGTCGCAAGCCCCAACCCCGTTCCCTTCCCCGGGTCTTTCGTCGTGAAGAACGGTTCAAAAACCATCCTCAGGGTCTCGGCGTTCATGCCGCATCCCGTGTCGCTCACCGCCAACAGGACATACGGCCCCGGCTCAACGTCCGGATGCGTTGCGGCATAGGCGTCATCCAGGACAACGTCGGCCGTCTCAACAACGAGATGACCGCCGTTCGGCATGGCATCGCGCGCATTGACGGCGAGGTTCAAGAGTACTTGCTCGATTTGCGCCGCGTCCGCCTCAACTTTGCTGACGTCGGGTTTCAGCGACGCCTGGATCTGAATATCCTCCCCGATGAGGTGGGCGACCATTTGCTCGAAACTCAACACCACCTCGTTCAGGTCAAGGACCTTCATCTCGAGCGTTTGCTTGCGCCCGAATGCCAGCAGTTGCCGCGTCAAATCACGGGCCCGTTCCGCACCCTCGTAAATTTGCCGCAACTGGTCGCGCAGGACCGGAGTCAGCCCCGTCGAATCCGCCAACGCCATCTCCGTGTATCCAAGAATTACCATGAGAAGATTGTTGAAATCGTGCGCGATGCCGCCTGCCAGACGGCCCACAGACTCCATTCGCTGCGCATGCGAAAGCTGCGCTTCAAGACTCCGTTGTTGCTCTTCCGCCCGCTTCCGCTCGGTAATATCGCGCGCAGACGCAAGGACCGCTCGCGCTTCCCCGCCCTTGTCAAACTCCGGCACAAGCAGCCAGTCGATCCAGATGCCGGTGGGTAACTGAAACTCAATTCGATTCGGCTGCCGCGTCTCGAACACCTTGCGGATGGCGGCGTCCAATAATGTGGAAAGCTCCTCCGGGAAACCTATTTCGGCGTGTGTCTTACCGATGAAAGCGCTCGGCGGAAACCCCGTCTGCCGTTCCA
>JAPLKX010000657.1 GCA_026387845.1 Candidatus Hydrogenedentota bacterium
TTTTTCGTAGATTCACTGATGGAGGATGGCAGCTATGTCTGGATTGGCTGCACCGATGCCGGAAGAGACATCGGCCACACTGCCCCAAATCCTCAGGACTGGTACTGGCTCAGCGACCCCTCGCAAAGCCAGATGACTTACACCGCCTGGCAGGCAGGGGAACCCAACGGGGTGGATGGCGCCGAAGATTGTGGCGTCATGCGAGGCTCGCGGGATGGCGGTTTTGCGGGTGGAATGCCTGCCATTTGGTATGATGTGAGTGAATTCACCGGGTCGCCGCCTGAGCCGCGCCTGTATCCGGCCGTGTTTGAGTTGCCCGGCACGTATCCGGACAACGACAGCAACGGCGCCCCGGATGCCTTCGAAGATAAGGACGGCGATCTGTTGCCGGACGGGCTTTTCCAGGGCGAGGGCGAAGGCGAGGGGCCAGCCGAAGGCGAAGGGGAGGACACGGGCGAGGGTGAAGGCGAGTGCGATGAAGTGCCGTTTGGCTGTTTCCGGAACACTTAATCGTTGCCCCGATGCGACCTGCGCATAAAAGCGGAGGGCGCCAGGTGTATAGTGACTGTGGGTACGGTGAAGCTAACCGAGGGAGGCAAATGCCATGAAAAAGCTCAACCTTTTCGTCATTGTGGGGGCGGCCCTCTGCACACTGCCGGCGGGGGCGTTTGCCGATGCGCAGAATATCGATTTCTCGTGCATTATGGAATTCATCTACAACGGCATGATAATCGACATGATGCCCATGCCCTGGGTCGATCTCAGTAGCATCGACTATACGGAGCAAGGCGGGCTCGGAATACCGGATGTAAAAGAATTCAAGCTGTTGAGCCTGATTCTGTCGAATCCCGTCGTGCCGAGTCACAACGCTATCCATACGGCATTTGCGACCAATGCTTCGCTCGCACGCACCGCTATAGGTTCTACTATTGTCGGCCTCACCACATCCTCTTATGAAACCGGATCCATGGCGCGGCAGCCCATTCCCGGCACGGATCCCCAGCAGTACTATGGCGCGGACGGCCTCATGGCCGCGTATCTTACCTTTGGCGAGTGGGATCTTTATATGGAAACCATGGAAGGTTTCAAAGACTCGCCATTTGGCACTTACGTAACGGTACCCACGAGCAGCGAAGGGTATATGCTTCGCGACGATCTCGGGATGTGCGGCGACGTGGATGGCGATGGCGTGAGCAATTCGAGTGAGTATTGGGCGCTATCGTCTTATTCGTGGGCCGGCGCCATCCATCCCGGCGTGGCGGAGGGCGGCTGTGTGTGGAACATTTGGGCCTGCACGGACCAGAACAACAGCAGCGTCCAGTTCGCTTACAACCCCGACACCGAACGCGTCTACACGAAGTCTCGGGGTCCAATCACGTGGGACGAGGCCCGGTCATACACGTTCCGGTATCCGGGTGGCGCGTTCTTGCCGACGAGCATGGTTTGGATCCGCAATGAAGCGGAAAACGATTATGTCCGTGATCTGGGCAATGGCAACACCGTCTGGATTGGCTGTACTGACGAGGAAAAGGACGGAGCGGGGCATACGGCGCCAAATCCCGCTGACTGGTACTGGATTGCGGATAGTACCAGGAGCGAAATGACCTACACCAATTGGAGCACCGGCGAGCCTGCCGGTGTCGAACACGCCGAAGACTGCGGCACCATGGGCGACGAAGGCACGTGGAACGACGTCGCTCCCACTGTCGATGGGAATCCGCGCAGGTACTACGCCATATTCGAAACTACGGGGACCTGGCCCGACCTCGATCAGAACGGTGCGCCCGATGCGTTTGAAGACAACGACGGCGACTTCGTCCCGGACGGGTTTGAAGCGGCCATCCCGGAAGCCGATTTCGAGGCGACAGTCACTTCGGGCGACATGCCGCTGAAAGTCGAATTCACCGACCTTCATTCAGGCCCTACCACGTCCTGGGCTTGGGACTTCGGGGACGGCGCCACCAGCACCGAACCGAATCCGACGCACGTTTACGTAGCGCTCCCGCCTTTCAGCACCTATACGGTCAGCCTCACCGTCACCAACGAGTACGGCTCCGATACCGCGACCAAAACGGCGTTTATCACCGTCTACTACGTCTGCGCGCTCCCGGATCAACTCGCCATCGAAGGGCCTGCATTCAACAGCGCCGTTATGGGGCCGGAATCGGTTGCCGACGAGTTCAAAGCCGCCCTGACCGCGCTCGGCGTCAGCACGTGGGCGGATTGGAACATCGAAGGCATCGAAAACTACCCGCCGGCCGTCCCCGGCGATGGCCTCAACGACGCCGTGCAGATGGCCCTGCTTGCCTACGTCGCATGCCACACCGATCTTGAAGTCAGCGCCGGCGTCTACGCGGACGTCGTAACCAACAAGGACCTGTTCGAGGCTGACGTGGCGGAGCTTTCGGAAATCGACTCCGAACTTGCGATCCTAGGCCTGTTCACGGATCTGTTTGCGGGCATGATCGGCTCGAGCCCCGAAATGAAAACCACGATCAACGAATTGATCCTCACCCTTACCGGCGGCGCCAACGGATTGCCCAGTCTCGACGACTACATCGTTTTTGGCGGAGATGCCAAGACCGGCCCGCTGTTTGCAGGCTACGGCGACTTGGACGGTGACGGGCTGAGCAACGAAGCGGAGTGGAACGCGGTCGTCGCCGCGGGCGGCGGATTGGACGCGTTCCTCATTGCGGCAACTGACCCGGACAACTTCTGGCCGGGCAACCCGCTACTGCCGGTGGCTGGCGTGGTTGGTGTAGGGCTGCTCGCAGGCGTCTTGATTGCCAGCGCGGGTTACGTGCTTCGCAAAAAGGCGTAAGGCCGGACGGTTAACGTTCCTTCGGATGTCCAACCGGCGCGCCGTAGACGGCGAACTCATCGTTGCCGTCGAGGTTGAGGAAGGCGTCGAGCGATTCCTGGTCGTAGGCGCCGATGGCGCACATCCCGGCGCCGATGGCTTCGCAGGCGAGGTAGAGGTTCTGGCACATGTGGCCGGCGTCCTGGAGCATGGTTTTGTGGGCGGCGAGTGTGTAGCGCCATTCGCCGCGGTAGGGGATGCAACTCCAGACGAACAGGACTGGGGCGTGTGCGGCGAATCTCTGTCCCAGCAGGGCCAGTGTGAGGTCTTCGCGGCGTTGGTCATTCATCTCGAACAGGGGCAGGAGGCGGTGCGTCAGGGGCAGATACCTGTAGACGCGGGGATCGAGGCCGGCGACGCTGTTCGCGACGACGTAGGTCTCGAACGGGTGGCGGGCCCCGCCTGACGGGACTGTGCGCAACGTCGCCCGCCCACCCGCGAGCACCTCCGACACGCCCTGCGTTGCCCATAACAGGAACGAGACCAGATCGATGGTGAGGGGGTCGGCGGTCCAGTCGCGCCGGCTTCGCCGCCGTGAGATGCAGTCGAATAGGTCCGGTCGGACGATCACGTCCCGGGAGACTTCCGGCAGCAGCACGACCTCCGCCTCGTGATCGTACGGCGCCTCGATCGGCGGTGGGCTGACGCCGCGGCTCTGATCGGAGATTCCAACCTTGCCGAACATCGACTTCATGAACTGCCGATAGTCTTCGATGTTGCCCATGCGGGATCTCGTGACATGTTCATGCAGGCGGGACGCCTGCGCTACGACCGGCGGATGCCCGCACCACAAGGCCGTGCAGGCGGGACGCCCGCACCACAATCCGGACCGATCGGACGGATCAGAACGATCGGGCCGCTCCTTTTTCTTTAGGCTACCGGCGGGTCGAGAACGGCGCCCCGGGCCGCGCTCGAGACGAGCCGCTCGTACCGCGCCAGCCATCCGCGCTGGAACTTTGGCGCGGGCCTTTTCCATTGGGCCTTGCGCCGCGCCAGTTCCTTTTCGTCCACAAGCAGGTCGAGTTTTCGCGCCGGCAAGTCCACGGCGATCTTGTCATTGTCCTTCACGAGCGCGATGGGCCCGCCGTCCGCCGCTTCGGGTGAGACGTGGCCGATGCTGAGGTTGCGTGTGCCGCCGGAGAACCGGCCGTCGGTGACGATGGCTATTTTGTCGCCCAATCCGCATCCCGCCACAGCGGCCGTCAACGCCAATGACTCCCGCATGCCGGGCCCGCCTTTCGGGCCTTCATTGCGCACGATGAGGACGTCGCCCGGCTTGACCTTGCCAGCAAACAGGAATTTCATGGCGGCGCCTTCGTCTTCAAACACTCTGGCCGTGCCCGTGAACTTCATCATCTCGGGATTCACCGACCCTTGCTTCACGACCGCGCCTTCCGGCGCCAGTGAGCCGCGCAACACGGCGATCCCGCCCTCTTTAGCGACCGGGTCGTCGAGCGTGTGGATCACAGCCTTGTCGCCGTCGGGATACGTTGCCACAAGTTCGCCCACCGTTTTGCCGGAAACCGTCTTGCATTTCTTGTCCAACCGCGGCGAAAGCGCCTTCAGCATCGACGGAATCCCGCCCGCCCACTCGAAATCTTCCATCATGAACTCGCCGGCGGGCCGCAGTGAGATCAATTGCGGCACCTCGCGGCTGAGCCGGTCGAACGCGTCGAGCGTGACGTCCACTTCGGCGGCGTGGGCGATCGCCGGGATGTGCAGGGTTGTGTTTGTGGAGCCGCCCAGCGCCAGGTCCACCCGGATCGCGTTCTCGAGCGCGCCTTTGGTGACGATTTGGCGCGTGGTCACGCCGTCCCGCACCAGCGCCACGACCCGCTCGCCCGCCTCGTAGGCTATCCGGGCCTTTTTCGCGCTGCCCGCGAGCGCCGTGGCCGTCCCCGGCATGCTCATGCCCATGGCCTCGGTGAGGCAGGCCATCGTGTTCGCCGTATACAGGCCCTGGCACGCGCCCTCGCCGGGGCAGGCTTCCATCTCGAGGGCGGCGGCGTCTTCCTCGTCGAGCCGGCCAGCCTGGCACAGGCCCACGGCCTCGAACGTGTCGCGCACCAGGTCGAGCCGGCGCTGGTTGTACCGGCCCGAGTGCATTGGGCCGGCCGTCACCACGACCGCCGGGACATCGAGCCGGCACGCCGCCATCAGCATGCCCGGGGTAATTTTGTCGCAGTTCGTCAGCAGCACCACGCCGTCCAGCCGGTGCGCCTGCATGACGGTTTCGATCATGTCGGCGATTAATTCGCGCGACGGCAGCGACCAGTGCATCCCCTCGTGGCCCATGGCGATCCCGTCGCAGATACCCGGCACCGAGAATAGAAACGGGACGCCGCCCCCCGAGCAAACGCCCCACTCGATCTTCCGTTCGAGGCTTCGCATCCCGATATGCCCCGGGATGAGGTCCGTGAAACTTGAACAGACGCCTATGAACGGTTTGGCCAGTTGGCCCCGCGTCACGCCGGTTGCGTGCAGCAGGGCCCGGTTGGGCATTCGCTCGATACCTTTAGTCGCCTCGTCACTGCGCATCACTAAATCTCCTATACGTCGCTCGAAAATGCAGCCCCCCCGCAAGGTGGTCGCCGGTTTTAAGCAGCCTATACATCAGTATACCGCGCCGTCAAGTCGCGGCGCGTTTTCGCCGCTGTGTCCCGCTTTTCCGCATCTCTAATTTTAACCGCACTATGCTCATTGCATAGGGGATTCCCTGAGGCAAACACTGGGGATCGTCTGATTGTAAAGGCCCACCCTTTACGCCATAGTAGAAACCACATCCGGGGGGATTGGGCGTGCAGGTAACGGGCTCTTGGCGCAGAGCTAAGAAGTAAAGGGTTGCGGAAATGGAAACGGGCTGCATTAAACGTAGTGACAACTTTTCAACCATAACTTCACCCAGGGTCTCGGCCGGTACTGGGCCATTTGGCTCAGACCCACAGGGGGTGTCTATGTCAGTTCAGTTGAAGAAATCGCCCTCTTTTGAAGTCTCCTCAGAGGCAGGTTCTTCTGAAGCTGTAGACGTCAGGAAAGTGACTGTCAAGACCGACGTCAGGTCTAAGAAGTTTGAAAACCTCGTGCTTGAGCACCTTGGTATGCTTTACGCGGTCGCGCTTCGGCTTACCCGGAACGCCACCGATGCGCAAGACCTTACCCAGAACACCGTCGTCAAGGCGCTGCGGTTTCACAACCAGTTCAAAGACGGCACTTACATCAAGGCCTGGCTGCTCACGATCCTGCGCAACACGTTTATCAACGAATACCGCAGGAGGGTACGCAGGCCGGATTTCGTCGAACTGACCGGCACGGAAGCCGCTCCCAACACGGCGCCCGATCCCGAAGTCGCGTTCGAGCCCGCCGAGGACAACTCGGTCGACCTGCTCGAACTGCTCGACGACGAGGTCAAAAGCGCGATCGAATCCTTGCCGGAGGATTTCCGGTTTGCCGTTATCATGGCCGACCTCAAGGACAAGTCCTACAAGGAGATCGCCGAGGCCATGGACTGCCCGCTGGGCACGGTGATGTCGCGGTTGTACCGGGGCAGGAAATTGTTGCGGCAACGGCTGTACGATTACGCCAAAGACAGAAGGCTTGTTGGCAACAAGAACGGAAAATAAGAACCGGCGGTATTGATTGCGCCGGTGTTGAGAATCGGTGTGGCACGGGGCAGTTGGCCGTGCCGCATCTTATTTATCGGCGGGCAACAGTTCGCGCACGACGTCTTCGAGTTCGCGCAACGACATCGGTTTCACGAGCACGCGCGCCACGTCGTTCAACGCCGTCGCGCCCGTTTCGTTTGCGTAACCCGTCAGCACCACGATGGGTACATCCGGCTGGCTCCTCCGGATCAGCGGCAAGGCTTGTACCCCCGTCATCCGCGGCATTTCCAGATCCAGCGTAATCACGTCGTACGCCCCGCGGCTGCACTTCTCCACCGCTTCCACGCCGTCCTGCGCCTCATCGGCATCAAAACCACGGCATGAGAACCAGCGGTGAAACGCCGACCGCACGTTCGTGTCATCGTCGACTATGAGTATCCTGGGCCGCAACATAAAGCTCAATCCACTATATGCCTCCCCTAACGGGGCCGAATCCAAGACCAGTATTCTAAAGCAACCGATACCGTCCATTCTACGTCTGCCTTGCGTATGCTTGCGGTCATGGAAAAGAGGCCCGCGAACAGGCGGTTGAAGAATACACCAGCGTCTGTAGTGCGATGTCGGACTCTCTTCCCCAATCACTGGCCGATAAGATTATACTTGAAAAACTCTTTACAGTTGCGGGCCCCGGAAATATTTTTTCATCCTATTCACAACGGCATGAAATTGGGCCAGTTCAGGTTGGGAATTTGATTAAACCGGACCCATTATGTTATATCCTACAGGCTTCATTTCTTTGACCCCCAATGGGCGCGCACGCGCGTTGAAAAGTGTCAAAACCGCAGATACTCATCACCAACGACGATGGCATCCAGGCTCCCGAAATCGCCATACTCGCCGACGCGCTCGGCGAGCTTGGCGAAGTTTGGGTCTATGCGCCCGACCGCCAGCAAAGTGCTGTCGGGCATGGGGTTTCGCTGCACCGTCCGCTGCGCGTCACCGAGTTCAAAGACCACTGGTTCATGGTGGACGGGACGCCGACCGACTGCGTGATGCTTGCGGTTCGCGACCTTTTGGGCTCGCGGCCGCACCTGTGTGTTTCGGGCATTAACCCGGGTGCAAACCTGGGCGACGACGTGACTTACTCCGGCACGGTCGCCGGCGCCTACGAGGGCATGCTGCTCGGGATTACGTCGTTTGCCATTTCGGACGTCAGCTACACGCCGCAGCACCGCGAGTCGGCGGCCCGATTCGCCGTGAAACTGGCCAACCACTTGCTCCATCAGGGTTTACCAAAGAACACCATGCTCAAC
>JAPLKX010000052.1 GCA_026387845.1 Candidatus Hydrogenedentota bacterium
TGCCTGGGCGGGGAGAGAATGCCTTTTGAATCTGCTTCTCCTGGGCAACAAGCGACAGCTCTCCTCACAGTCTTGTTGAACCAAGAAGGTGGACCTTTGCTTGTAGATCAACCAGAAGACGATTTGGACAACGCAACCATAAATCGCATTATTGATGCTGTGTGCTCAGCCAAAGAAAAGCGGCAAATCATCTTCACAAGCCACAACGCAAACCTGGTAGTTAATGGAGATGCCGAGCTCATTACCGTCTGCAACTACTGCTCATTCGAATCGCGCTCGGCAGGACGGATTGAAGCCGCTGGCGCAATCGAAGAACCTAAGATCTGCGACGCAGTTAAATCTGTAATGGAAGGCGGAGACAGGGCTTTCGAGTTACGGAAAGCGAAATATGGGTTTTAAGTTGTATCGGTAATTGACCCGAGAAGCTACCGCCACGCGCCTTAAATACGTCACAGTGGCCAGATCGTCAGGCACTTTCCTCTCCAATTATTAAGAAGTGTAAAGGAAAAAGCACCAGATTGAGCCGGTGCTTAAGTCTGACGCGGTAGGCTTTTGGCTACTGTTGGTATTCCTCTCCCGTCAATCGTGTGGACTTCTTCATGACGCGTGTGGAAGGCGCGTCCAACCCTAGGAGGGCGATGATTTCGCGGGGTTTGGCGAGTTTGCCTTCGATGGCGGTCGTGGTGAAACGGATTTCGGTGAGGGCGCCGGCGGGTTGGGCGGCGAGGGTCGTAATGAGTGGGCGGATGTTTACCTTGGTGATATCGCGCGTTTGGCTGCGGCCCTGGGGTTTGCCTTTTCTTTCGACGATGAGTTCGTGTTTGGCGAGCAGGTCGTCGATCCGGCGCTGGATCTCGCTGGCATCCTCTTTGGTGTAGAGGGCGTAATCGAATCCGTCCACGGCGCTCATCAGCGACGGGGCGTCGAGCGGCACTTGTTCGGCGGTGTAGACGTAGAAGCCGGGCGGCACCGTGGCGCGGACTCTGTCAGCGAGCTCCCCGGCATCGATCTTGGCGCGGAGGACGACGTCCATGTAATCGCCTTCGGACTCCTCGCCGACGGGCGGGGCGGTGGCGAAGGTGACTTTGGGGTGGGCGTGGAAGCCTTGCGAATAGGACAGCGGCGCCCCTGCCCGCCGGAGCGTCCGAATCCACGCGCTCATCATTTCGAGGTTCGAGAGAAACCGGGCCTCGTCGAGCCGGCCAATCCGGAACCGGACCCGTTGCGCGGGCGGTGGTTCGGCGGGAGTGGGGAGGGGGACCAGCGGCTGTTCGGCCTCCGCCTTTTCCGCCTCACGGTACCGCGTCCACATCTCGAGGCACAACCCTCTCTCATCCCCGCTGATGCCGCATTGCCGGCACCGGCCTGTCCGGCAATCGGCCGTTTCCTGCATGGCTATTGCACGGTCGCGTTCGTCCCGCAGCCAGTCTTTCGAGACGAGCGCGTCGATATGGTCCCACGGCAGCGGCGCATCGACGTCGCGCGCACCCAACGCCCGCTCGACGTTGTAGCCGGTCTTGTCAATTGCTGCCAGCCACGCATTGAAATCGAGCAGTTCGGACGACGAATCCAGCCGGGCGCCATTTCTATACGCGGCTTCGATTAAGTCCGCAGCTTCCCGCCCGGCGCGCGAAAGCAACCCCTCGATAAACGTCGATTCGGGGTCGTGCCGGCCATACTTGATGCCGGGATTGCGCATAAACCCTTTTTGCAGGATCTGCTGGCGGCGCCTTACCTCATCGATCGGGATCTGCGCCTCCCATTGGAACGGCGTGAACGGTTTGGGCACGAACGTCGAGATCCCCGTGAAGATCCTGGCACGCCGGTTGATCGCTTTGCCCCTCGACAGCAGGCGCAGGCACAAGTCCGGGATGGCCTCGACGTCCTCGTCGGTCTCCGTCGGCAGGCCGATCATGAAATACAGCTTGATATGCTCCCAGCCGCGTTTGAACGCCTGCTCAGCCACTTCAAACAGTTCGTCTTCATCAAACCACTTGTTAATTACCGCGCGCAGCCGCGTCGTGGCCGCTTCCGGCGCAAACGTAAGCCCGCTGCGCCGCATCCCCGTGACGGCGTCGGCCACGTCGATGCTGAACGTGTCGAGCCGCAGCGACGGCACGCTCACCGCAACGTTGTCCCGCTGCGCACGCACCGTCGCGTCGTGCAGCAGCAACCGCACACCCGGGTAGTCGCACGTCGACAACGACAGCAGCGAGACTTCCTCGTAGCCCGTGGCCCGGATCAGCCGGTCCATGAGGCCCGCGATGTTCTGCCGCGACCGCGCCCGGACCGGCCGCGACGTGACGCCCGCCTGGCAGAACCGGCACCCGTGCGTGCAGCCCCGCATGATCTCCAGCCCGATCCGGTCGTGGATGAGTTGGGCGTACGGCACGAGGTACTCGGCGGGAAACTCGGCTGAATCCAGGTCGGCCTCGATCCGGCGGACCACCTTGGGCGCATCGGCTTTGCCATACGGGTACAACGCGGGGATGTACACGCCCCGCAGCCCCGCCATCGACTCAAGCACTTCCCTGCGCGGCCGGCCCCGCTTACCCCGCGCCACCTCCGCGACCTCGACAATAGCCTGCTCGCCCTCGCCAATCACGAAAAAGTCGAAAAACGGCGCCAGGGGCTCGGGGTTGACGGCGGCGGGCCCGCCCGCGAACACGATCGGGTGCGACTCGTCCCTGTCGGCGGCGCGCAACGGGATCCCCGCGAGGTCGAGGATGTACAACACCGATGTGTAGGTCAGTTCGCTCTGCAGCGAGAACCCGAGCATGTCCATCGCGCCGAGCGGGTCTTTCGACTCGAGCGCAAACAGCGGCAGCCCGCGCCCGCGCAACGCCTCCGCCATATCCGGCGCGGGCGCATACGCCCTCTCCGCCCAGCACCACGGCAGCTTATTCAGGATCGCGTAGAGGATGTGAAGCCCGAGGTTGCCCAGGCCAAGGTCGTACAGGTCCGGAAACACCAGCGCCACACGCAGTTCAACGTCCCGCGGGTGCTTATGAACCGAATGAAGCTCCGACCCGAGGTACCTCGAGGGTCTCGTGATGTTCGGTAAAATTTCGACGTCGAGGCGCTCTCTTAGATTCATCCCGGGCTCAGGCGGTCGCCTCCACCGTTTTTCGGCGGAAACCGGTTTTGGACGTACGTGTCGATCACTTCGCGGAACGCCGCCCCGATCTGGTCGGGCGTCCCGATCAGCGTCATCGTGTGATTGCCGTCAACGTACACCGGGCATTTGGGCTCCTCGCCCGACCCCGGCAGGCTGATCCCGATGTTGGCGGCGCGCGACTCCCCCGGACCGTTCACAATGCAGCCCATCACCGCCAGCGTCAGCGTCTCGACCCCCATATACTTGTGCTTCCACTCGGGCATCCTGTCGCGGACAAACGCCTCCGTTTCTTCCGCCAGCGCCTGGAAAAACTCGCTCGTAGTCCGCCCGCAACCGGGGCACGCCGTCACGCTCGGCACAAACGACCGCAGCCCCAGCGACTGCAGGATCTCGCACGCCGCGTAAACCTCCTCCCGCCGATCCCCGCCCACACGCGGCGTCAGCGACACCCGGACCGTGTCTCCGATGCCTTCGGCCAATAGCACGCCAATCGACACCGCCGACCACACGATCCCTTTTGTCCCGATCCCGGCTTCGGTGAGGCCGAGATGGAGCGGCTGGTCCGTCTGCCTGGATAGTTCTCTATACAGGCTCATGAGATGCCGCGGCGTCGAGCTCTTGCACGAAATCACGATCCGGTCCTTGCTGACCCCGTTTTCGATGGCCAGCCGCGTCGACTCGAGCGCCGAGAGCATCATGCACTCGTTCATGACCTCCTCGGACGACTTCCCGAGGCCTTTCTGGGTGTTCTCGATCATCTTGAGCATGACCAGGTCTTTGTTCAGCGACCCAATGTTGACGCCGATGCGGACCGGCTTGTCATTGTCTGCGGCGATTTGGCAAATCTGCGCAAAATTCTTGTCCCGGGCGGCCCCGGCCCCGACGTTGCCCGGGTTGACCCGGTATTTGTCGAGCAACTTGGCGCATTGCCGGTATTTGGACAGCAGCCGGTGCCCGTTGTAATGAAAATCACCGATAATCGGAGCCATGTAGCCCGCCTCGCGAACCCGGCCGATGATGTGCTCGACGGCCGCCGCGGCCTGTTCCGTGTTGACCGTGATGCGTACCAGCTCCGAACCCGCGTCCGCCAATTGCATGATCTGCAAGGACGTGGCGTCGATGTCGGCGGTCTCGGTATTCGTCATCGATTGGACGGCCACGGGCGCGCCGCCACCTATCAGGACGCTCCCGATTCTTACGCCGACCGTATCCCTGCGGACAACTGTTGACATCCTTAGCCTCCGGAATTTCGCTGCCGGCCTGCCTCACCGGCACGGCATCTCTCGGTTTAACGCGCCGGTACGGGCCTTTATGCCGATGGGCAGCACGCGATCTATTTATTGTACACATTGCCGGCCCCCTTTGGTAGGCGCTGGCTCCGGCCAGAATCCGCACGTAAGGCTCTTTCACCTCGAAGCGAGTTCTTGATTGGGCTTGTAAAGGCAGGCCATTCCGCCATCCCGGGGTCTTGGTGTGAACACGGTGGGTCTCTTGATGCGACGCAGCGAGACCGCAAGCGGCA
>JAPLKX010000207.1 GCA_026387845.1 Candidatus Hydrogenedentota bacterium
TGTCTTTAGCCTTACATTTTGCGCCGGTCGATGACGCGCTTGGCTTTGCCCTGGCTACGCTCGATCGTATGCGGCTGGACCAGGCTCAGTTTCACCCGGATCCCCAGTATGTGGGCGATTTCATCCGATAACTTCTTGCGAACGGTTTCCATGGCGCCGATGGTGTCGCCGAAGACGTCCGCGGTGACTTCCACCTGGACTTCCATGTTGTCGAGCCCTTTTTCCCGCTCCAGGATGATCTGGTAGTGGGGCAGGGTCCCTTCCACTTTGAGCAGCGCCGCTTCCACCTGCGACGGGAACACATTAACGCCGCGGATAATGAACATGTCATCGCTGCGCCTTCCGATCCGGCGCATCCGTCGGATGGTCCTGCCGCACTCGCACGGCTCGGGAACCAGGGCGGTGATGTCGCGGGTCCGGTATCGGATCATGGGCATGGCCAGCTTGCTCAGCGTCGTAATGACCAGTTCGCCTTCCTGGCCGTCGGGCAGGGGCTTGCACGTCTCCGGATCGATGATCTCGCAATAGAAATGGTCTTCAAACAGGTGCGGCCCCGCCTGCTCCTGGCATTCCATGGCGACGCCGGGCCCGATGATTTCCGACAGTCCGTAGATGTCGTAGGCCTTGATGCCTGCCTCGGGCTCGATACGCTCCCGCATGGCTTCGGTCCACGGTTCGGCGCCGAACACGCCTGCCTTAATGGGGAGTTTGCGCATGTCGATGCCCATCTCACGCGCCCGCTCGATGAGGTGAAGGAAATAGCTGGGCGTGCAGCAGATGGCGGTCACGCCGAAATCCTGCATAATCATGATCTGCCGGTCCGAGTTGCCGCCCGAGATTGGAATCACCGTCGCCCCCAGCGCTTCCGCCCCGTAATGGGCCCCCAAACCGCCCGTGAAAAGGCCGTAGCCATACGCGTTCTGGATGATGTCGCCCTGGCCAAGGCCGCACGCCGCAAACGATCGCACCATCACGCTCGACCACACGTCAATGTCGTCTTTGGTATAGGCCACCACGATGGGCTTGCCGGTGGTCCCGCTGGATGCGTGGACACGGACGATTTCGCTCATTGGGCTGGCGAACATCCCGAACGGATACGTGTCGCGCAGGTCGGCCTTGACGGTGAAGGGGAGGTTGTGGATGTCTTCGAGCTTTTCGAGGTCCTGAGGTTTCATGCCCTTGGCATCGAGCCGTTCGCGGAACAGCGCCTGGTGGTCGTAGGCCCGCTTGACGATAGACTTAAGGCGGTGCAGTTGAAGCGCCCGCAACTGGATTACCGGCAGGTAATCCGGGGCACTTACCGGATGAAACGAGCCTCCCGCGTCATGCCTGAATGCATTCACGTTGTCCCTCCCGGGGTTCGGCACTCAAAGCCGAATAGAGCCAAAAAAACAATCGCCTGACACGCCCACACTTGGCTACGACTTTAACCAAAACCTCGCTTATCCGTCAACCCGGCCGAAAACGTCCAAGTGCCGGTCCGTCACCATCTCCACGCCCAGCCCATCCAGACCCGCATCAACCAGTTGCGCCCGCACCTCCGCCACGGTGTACGCCGAAAGCAGCGACCGGTAATATTCTTCTTGAAGCAGGGCCGATTCCGTGCCCGCGTATTTTTTCACAATCGCCATCGCCGACCCAGCCGAATTCGGACGCGCAAGGTCGCGCAGAAAAATCAGCGTCCCTCGCTTGGACACGCGCGCCACTTCTCCCCACAGCCGGCCCGTATCCGTGATATGGTGAAGGATGCTGTTCGAGAACACCACGTCAAACGCCCCGGATCTGAACGGGGCGGACTTCGCGTCTTGCTCGACCGGCCACACCGCACCGGCCGCCCCCGCCGCGCCGATCGCAGCCCGCGCCAGATCCAGCATTGCCCGCGACACGTCCCCCGCAACAATTTTCCAGCCGCCCCGGCGCCGCCAAAGCCGAAGCGGGATATCCCCCGGCCCCGTCCCCAGATCCAGAGCCAGCGCCCGGTCAGCGGGTCCCGCAAGCGTCACAAGCCGCTCAACGAACGCCTCATTCACATCCGCGAAATCAGCCGCCGCATAGGCCGCCGCCTCTTCCTCGAGATCCATCGCCTCAGGTTCGGGCTGTCGTTCCATCATCAAACCCCTTGCAGTTTAGTAGGCGCGGACATCTCGCCCGCGCCGTCCAGCCCACCGGCTAAGGCCCAACGCCACTGGCCAAACTACACTGCGATACCCTGGCACGAGGTTGAAGCCGGTTGCGCCCCCTCAACGCAGCATGAGGTTCAACGGCGCGGGCGAGACGACCGCGCCTACAAAAGCGCCCCAGCTTTCTACGCCTTCTTCCCCACCTCGCGGCCGTAGGCGAACACCGCGGCGTTTTGCTCGTGGAGTTTTTCCGGCAGGTTGGCATAAACCGCTTCGAGCCAAACGCTCTCCTCGAGGTCCAGGTGCGTGCTCAGGACGCCCAGCAGCGCCACGTTGAGATTGCGGCGGTTTATGGGCGAACCGGGGTTTTTGTCGAAGTCGTCGAACGTCTGGCCGTCCTTGAGGAACATCTCCGGGTTGAAAATCAGCCCATCAGGCCGCATGACGTGTCGGGCCGCGTCGATCTGCGTGCTATCGAGCGCCACCATGAACTGCGCCTCGCCCGATGGAACCATCGGGCTGAACACCTCTCTGCCGAACCGGACGTCGCTGGTCACCGACCCGCCGCGCTGGCTCATACCGTGGATTTCGCTCTTCTTCACGTCGTACCCGGACCGGAACGCCGCCTCCGCCAGCATGTCCGAAGCCTTGATGATGCCTTGCCCGCCCAGGCCGGCGAACACCACGTTGGTTACGGTATCTTCAGGCATTGGTTTTCTCCGCCGCAGCTTTCGGCTGCGCTTTCTGCTTCTTCACCGACAGCAGGCACGGGCGCCTTGCGATGATGAGCGTCAATTCCTCGCTGGCCAGGCTCTGTTTGACCAGCGCCTCAAACCCCGCCGGATCCACCCCCGTAAACACGTGCACGTTGGTGATGCCAATCGACCGCGCCAGGTCTTCAAAGCTGAGTTTGTGGGTTTGTTTCTTGTTGAGCTTGACGCCGGTGCCGGGGTGGTCCTGCAGACCCGTCATGGCGGTGGTCCCGTTGTCAAGGATGAGAACCACATGGCCGGTCGGGGGCGGGTTGTACGCCATCTCGACCAAGCCCGTGATACCGCCATGCACAAACGTGCTGTCGCCAATCACACTGACCACTCGCCGCGCTTCGTCCGGCGGCAGGACGTGGCGCAACCCAAGCCCGTTGCCAATGCTGGCGCCCATGCATACGCACGAATCCATCGCGTCAACCGGCGGCAGGACCCCAAGGGTGTAGCAGCCGATGTCGCCCATGATGATGCAATCGAGTTTCTTCAACACCGACAGCGCCGACCGGTGCGGGCAGCCCACACACAGTTGCGGCGGCTTCCCCGGCGGCCGGACGGGCTCGGGCGATTCATCGTGCGCGAGGATCCGCCTCACCCGGTCCACGTTCATCTCGTCAAACCGGTACATCTCGGCCTTGCCTTCGCAGGCGACGCCAATCGCGCGGCACGCGTCGACCAGGTACGGGTCGTTCTCTTCGATAACCACGCAGCGCTCGACGCTTTTCGCGAACTCTTTGATCATGTTGTACGGCAGCGGGTACGTCATGCCCAGCTTGAGGAAGCTCGCATCCGGCGCCGCCTCCCGCGCATGAACGTAACACACCCCCGCCGTGATAATGCCCAGTTTCTTGCTGCCGTCGAACCGCCGGTGCAGCGGCATGGTCTCGCCCCACGTATAGATTTCCGCGAGCTTCGCCCGCAGCCGCCGGTGAGCCGGCCGCGCAAACCCCGGGATCATCACCCGGCCCCGGATATCGTGCTCAAAATGCGTTGGCAGCGGATCCAAACCCTTCGCCCGCGGCGTCACCACCGTCTGAGAATGGCACACCCGCGTCGTCATCCGAAGCATCACCGGCAGTTTCCACCGCTCCGACATCTCGAACGCCGTGAACAGGAAGTCGTACGCCTCCTGCGAGTCCGCCGGCTCGATCATGGGAATTCCTGCGGCAGGCGCGTACCTGCGGTTGTCCTGCTCGTTCTGGCTCGATGCCATCCCCGGGTCATCCGCCGATACCAGCACCAGGGCCCCGCTGACCCCCGTGTACATCGAGGTGAACAGCGGGTCCGCCGCAACGTTCACCCCCACGTGTTTCATGCAAGCCAGCGCACGCGCCCCGCCGAATGCCGCACCCAGCGCCACCTCGTACGCCACCTTCTCGTTCGGCGCCCATTGGGCCGGCCCGCCCAGCGTCGCCAGACTCTCCAAAATCTCCGTGGACGGCGTGCCCGGATACGCCGAAGCCAGGGCCACGCCCGCATCCCGGGCGGCAAGCGCCACCGCCTCGTTCCCGCTCAACAACATTCGGTTCTTACCACTTGTGTCGGTCATAATATGTCCTGCACTGTTCTGTAGCACCGCTGAAAAGAAAAAAAGACACCCGCCGCAACCTACCAAAATTCCGGCGGTCAATCAAATCGCTTCTCCAATTATGCCTGCTCAAACCCATTCCCGCAACGGCCCCCGTTTTATTTTTCACAGCCGTCGGGACGCCCCCGGGCAGTTGTGGGGGGTGTCCCCCTTTTACCTTTCCCTTTTACCTTTTAAGATTCGAGTCAGAATGCCAACTAAAAATGGGACACCCCCCACAACTGGGCCTGTCGGTTTATTTCTCGTTGGTTTTTGGTCGTGTTTATGCGGCACGTGGGAGCGGGAGTGGGTTCTGAAGTTGCCGAGTCTTGCCCAGGCGGATAAAGACCAGTGGGAAGCTTGTGAGGTGGCGGAATATGCGGTTGAGGACTCCCGCAAGATTAACGGAAGGTTGTTTGGGGTGGACGCATCCTTTGGTCGTTGGGGCGCACACGCGGTGAAGCAGTTTTTTGAGGTTATAGGCCGTGCAGGTCCAGTGCCACTCCATTCTGACGTTGGCGAGACCACGCAGATGGAACCGGCGTATGCCCAACCCGTCCTTGAGCAACGCGAATACGGTTTCTATGGCCGGGGCGCGCCCCCGGTAGAGGTCTTGGCCGGCTTGGGTCGCCATGCGTCGGGCGGCCGCCTCGCGAAGGGGTTCATAGGGGTCGCGCGTCAGGGTGCGGTATCGGGTCTTGCCCGTAAGGCATTGCGGGGCCAGGGGACAGCCTGGACAGTGTTCGCATTGGTAGTAGGCGCAAAGGATGCCGCGGCTGTTGAGGCCTTTTTTGTGCAGCGGGAGCGTATGGCCCATCGGGCAGTAGTAGACGTCGTCGGCGGCGTTGTATACGAAGGCGGTGCGGGCGAGCTTGTTTGCTTGCCGGGGAAGCCGGGCGCGGTCTGGCTCGGCCACGGGAACGGTCGGGTCCGGGCGCTGGGCGGGATTGTCCGGCGGCGAGGTCGACCGGGTGGGCATGTAGGCGTCGATGGCCGCACGGTCGAGTCCTTCGAGAACTTCGGCGGAGGCAAAATTGGTGTCGGCCACAACGGCCTGCGGGGGTTGGCCCATCAGCGCCTGGGCCGCTGCGACCGCGGGCAAAACGGCCGCGGACTCCTCCGAACCGGTCAGAACGTCACTGTAGACAATGGCTCCGGTTTGGGGTTCAACGGCGGCCACGGGGGTGTAATTGGGGGCGAAACCGCCTTCTTTGTTGGGCGTGATCTGGCACTCGGGGTCCGTGATGGGCACGCGAACCGGCTTGGCCTTGCGCCCATCGTGCTGTTGGGCGTGC
>JAPLKX010000313.1 GCA_026387845.1 Candidatus Hydrogenedentota bacterium
GATGATCATCACGCCGCCCATCGTGGGCGTGCCGGACTTCCCTTTGTGCAACGCGTGGAGGTCGGCCACGTAATCCTTCTTGATGTGCTGCCCGATTTTGAGAATGCGCAGCCAGTGGATCACGCGCGGCCCGACGAGCAGGCAAAAGAAAAACCCCGTCAGCGCGGCCGCGCCCGCACGAACGGTGTGATAGCTGAAGACGTTCAACTGGCCGATATAGGGCGTCAGCAACAACGCCACGTAATAGAGCATGCTGTTTCCTTAATGTGCGTACAGTTCGCGGAGCGCCGAGATCACGCGCTCCATTTCCATCCCTCTGGAGCCTTTCACGAGCAACAGGCCGCCCGGGCCGGCGAAACGCTGCACGGCGGCCGCGATTTCATTGGGATTGTCAATCACTTCGGCATGGGCGACTCCGCCCGATTTGGCCGCGTCGATGGTATCACAGGCGTGCGGCCCCCTCGCAAACAGGTGCGTGACACCGGCCCGGGCCGCCCGTTCCCCGATCTCGCGATGGAGCCGCTGGGCGGATTCGCCCAACTCGAGCATCTCGCCCAGCGCCGCCATCCGTGCGGGGCTGTTTGGCGCCGGCCACGCCTCGAGCGCATCCAGTGCCGCGGCCACGCTGGCGGGGTTGGCGTTGTAACTGTCGTCGATGACGGTGAGCGGGCCGATGTCGAGGATCTTGAACCGCGACCCGCCCCGCGCCGCCTCGCGCAACGGCCCCTCGAACTCCGTCACGCCGTGGCGCAGGCCCACCGCGACCGCCAGCAGGACGTTCGTGGCGTGCGCCGGGCATGCCAGCGGAAGGTCCATCTCCCCCACCGGCTCGATCCTGACGCACGCGCGGCCTGGCGCGACAATCTGGCAACTCTCGAGCGAGATGTCGCCCTTTTTTCCAAAGAAGATTTTCTCTCCATCGTAACCGGCCGCCATTTTCACGCACCATTCATCGTCCGCATTGACGTAGAAAATGCCGCCCCGCCGAAGCCCGCGCACAATCTCGCCCTTCGCCCGCGCTACGTTCTCGATCGACCCAAACCCTTCAAGATGGGCCGGCGCCACCAGGGTGACAGCGGCCTGCGTCGGCAACACGAGTTCGCACAGGCGCGCGATCTCGCCAGGGTGGTTGGCGCCCATTTCGATGACGGCGAATCCCGTCGACCCTTCAATTTTCAGCAGCGTCAGCGGGCACCCGATCTCATTATTGAAGTTGCCCTGCGTCTTGAGCACGTTGTACCTGCTTGCCAGCACCGCGGCGATCATGTCCTTGCTCGTGGTCTTGCCGCACGACCCGGTCAGCGCGAGCACAGGGATGCCAAACTCCGCCCGGTGGTAAGACGCGAACTGCTGCAACGCCCGCTGGACGTCGTCGACCACGATGCACGGCCCCGCCGGATCATCCCTGCGGGCAACCGCGCCGCACGCGCCGCCCGCAAACGCCGCCGCCAGAAATTCGTTGCCGTCGAACCGCTCGCCGCTCAGCGCGAAAAACACGTCGCCCGGCTGGATGGTCCGCGTATCGGTGGACACACGGGAGAACGTGGTCGAACCGGCGGCAACGGGCTTTGCGCGGAGGATCTGCGCCAACTGCGCCAGCGTGTAGGTTGACTTGCTCATTCAGGGAGCCTCGCGAGCGCGGCCCGCGCCTCTTCGCGGTCATCAAAATGAATCTTTGTAGTGCCCAGTATTTGGTAATCCTCGTGGCCTTTTCCGGCGATCATGACGAGGTCGCCGGGGCAAGCCATCTGGACGGCCCTCGCGATGGCTTGACGGCGATCAGGCATGACGCAATAATCCACGCCTTCCTTTTTCCCGGCCGCTTCGACGCCCGGAACGATTGCCGCTATGATACTATTGGGCTCTTCTGTCCGCGGATTATCGGAAGTGACGATTGCGAAATCTGAAAGCCGGGCGGCGACGGCGCCCATTTTGAGCCGCTTGGTCCTGTCGCGGTCGCCGCCGCATCCAAATACGACGATCACCCTGCCGGGACACACTTCGCGCGCGGCCTCGAGCACGTTGCGAAGGCCATCATCCGTATGCGCGTAATCGACCGCCACCTCAAACCCCCGGCCCGTCTCGATTCGCTCAAACCGGCCCGGGACGCTCCTCACCATGCCGACGCCGCGCGCCACCACATCGAGCGGCAGGCCGAGCGCGCAGCACACCGTGATCACGCACAGGGCGTTCTGGACGTTGTGCCGTCCCAGCAGGTGCATCTCGACGGGCGCGGCGCCCCACGGCGTCCTCGCGGTGAATCGCGTGCCCTCGAGCCCAATATGGATATCTTCCGCGCGGACTTCGCCCCCCGCCCCGTAGGTGTGGCAGGGGACGTGCGACGCGGCTATGAAATGCGGGGCGCTGGGGTCGTCCACATTGACGACGGTGAACCGGCCCGCGCCTCGAATGTGTTCGAAGAGTTTTATTTTGGCGCGCCGGTAGCTGTACATATCGGCGTGATAATCGAGGTGATCCTGGGTAAGGTTGGTGAACGCGGCCACCTTGAAATCGATCCCGGCGATCCGGTCCTGATCGATGGCATGCGAGCTGGCTTCCATCACGACGTAGGAGCATCCCGCCTCGTCGGCCCTGCCGAACATCTCGGCGAGGTCTTCGCCGAACGGCGTCGTATGCGGCGCGGGCAGTGTCTGATGGCCGATCTGGTAACCGAGCGTGCCGAGCGCCGCAGAGGGAAACCCGCACGATTCCAACACCCGGTGGATCATCACAACGCTGCTGGATTTGCCGTTGGTGCCCGTGACGCCGATCACGGTCATCCGCCGCGACGGGTTGCCGCGGAGTTCGTGGGCAATAAGGCCCAGGGCGCTTCGCGGTCTTGCGGTATAGATGTAGGGCACGCCGCAGAGGGCGTCGAGGCCGGGCCGCGATCCGATAACGGCAATGGCGCCAAGCTCGACGGCCCTGGCTGCGTAATCATGCCCGTCGGAACGGACGCCTGGCGCCGCCACGAAAATGCTTCCGCGCATTACGCGGCGCGAGTCCTCCGTCACGCCGTATACGGTCCTATCGGAAAGCCCGCCGGCGCTACAACCGATCAGGGCTGGCAGGTCTGACAGTTTCATTCGGCTTATCTTTCATCTGGATAAGAAGTCAGAAGTCAGGAGTCAGAATGTTGAATGCGTTGAATCTGTCGCAATTCTGACTGCTGTCTCCTGAATTCACCGTTTGGTCCAATTGTCTTTCATCCTGGATAATCAGCTAATTCAGGAGTCAGAATTCGGAATGTTGAAGACGTCATAAACTCTTCCCATTCTGACTCCTGACTCCTGACTCCTGACTTCTGTCCTTTTCCAGGTTCATCGGCTGGCTCGCAAACACCAGCCGGCACAATGTCACATCGCGCAGGGGCGTGCCGGCCGCGGGTTCCTGGGCGACGACGCGCCCGGCGCCCTGCACGTCCCAGCGCAGGCCAAACAAGTCTATATACTCCTTTACCTGGCGTTTTGTCATCCCCGCAAGATCGCGCAATTTCGGGCCGCCGGGGCTTTCCGCCGGATCCACCGACACGAGTTCGAGATCGTCCAGCGGGTCATCCGGCACCGTTGCAGGCGCAGCGGCGGCAACAAGGCCTTCCAACTCGACTGCCGAATCGATTGCGTCGGCATCTTCCAACGCCCGTTCGGATTCCACGTATTCGGCCACCGGATCCAGCGGGCATTTCATCCGGATCAGGGCATCCCGCACGACTTCCTGGAAAATCGGCCCGCAGATGTAACCGCCGAAATGCAGCTTGATGTCCGGCTCCTGGACAATAATCACGCCGGCCAATTTGGGGTCGCCAACCGGCGCGAAACCGGCAAAGATGGCCGTGTATTTGTCGGCGTAATATCCGCCGCCCTCGGGTTTGGCGATCTGGGCCGTCCCCGTTTTCCCGCCGACCCGGTACTCGGGGATGTTGGCTTTTGCCCCGGTGCCGTGGGTAACAACGAGGTGGCACAGTTCCCGCATGGTCGCGGCGGTTTTCTCCGAGATGACCCTGGGTGGCTCGCCGCCCTGGTGCTGATACGTCGCGGCGCCGTCGCGATCCACGATCCGGTCCACGATATATGGCTCGACCAGCACGCCCCCGTTGGCAATCACGCAAAACGCCCGCGCCAGTTGCGGCATCGTCACGGCAACTTCCTGGCCAATCGGGACCGCGCCCATCGTCAGCCGCGACCATTCCGCGCGCGGCCGCAAAATGCCGCGGCTCTCCGCCATAAACGCCTTCTCGCAGGCCTTCGCCCCAAAACCGAACCGCCGCATCCACTGCTCCATCCCTTCGGGCCCGAGCAGCGCGGCGATCTTGATGGTGGCGATGTTGCTGGATTGGGCAAAGCACGTCGTGAGCGGCTCGATGCCCATCTTGTGGTAGTCGCGGATCAGGTGGCCGTAGGGGTTGAACATACCGTTTTCGCAATCGATCATCATGCCGGTGTTGACCAGCCCCCGCTCGAGCGCAGCGGAAAACGTCACAATCTTGAACGACGATCCCGGCTCGAACACGTCAACCAGCGCCCGGTTCTTGTAGAGTTCGGGCGGCACGTCCCAGAACTGGTTGGGATTGAACGCGGGCCGGCACGCCAGCGCGAGTATGGCCCCCGTCTTTGGATCTATGATCATGCCCATGGCGCGCGGGGCCTTGTATTCCGCCATGGCGTTGTCGAGCGCCTGTTCGAGCGCCCGCTGGGTCGATTTGTCCAGCGTGAGGTAAACCGATTCGCCGCCCTCTTCCTCGACGTATTCGAGCGTCAGCGATTCGAGCATTCTGCGCCGGGCGTCCACGCGCATCTTCCGCTTGCCCGGCACGCAACGCAGGTTCTTGTCGAAGGCCATCTCGACGCCTTCGCACCCCGCCCCTTCCTTGTTCACGAACCCCAGCACGTGCGCCGCCAGATCGCCTTCCGGGTAAAACCGGACCAGTTCCTCTTTCAGGTTCAGCCCGCACGCCAGCGCCGGATCGAGACCGTCGTACAGCGTCACCTCCCCGTCCGCCAGCCAGCGTTTCACCCAGACAAACTTTTTGATCTCGCCTTTTTCGTCCCTGGGCTGGAACCGCTCGGCAAGCTCTTTCTCGGGCACGTTGAACGTGGCGCTCAGCAGCGACGCCGTTTTCTCCGGGTCGGAGATCTCGCGGGGATCGGCCCAGATTGAACTCGAGACCCGGTCTTTGGCGAGCAGTTCGCCCTCGCGATCGCGTATTTCCCCGCGGGGCACGCGCAGTTCGACCTCGCCGATGTGGGCCAGTTCTTCCTTGGTGAGCCGGCTGTCCGGGCTGGTGTGGACGCGCACAAGCCCGTACGCCACGGCACCGAATCCTACCAGGAACGCGAAGAATAGGACCCGAAGCCGGCCGCAATGGCTTCGCGAAGGCGGGCCATCGGGCTCGTCCGCTCCCCCTGCTTGGAATTGTTGTTGGAAGACCATGATGAATCCTCTGAACGTGCGGGGGCGGACGCCTGCCCGGCCCCGCCGGCAATTTCAATCGGCGGCGCCCCCGGGCTAACGGGCGGATCGCCCTCGACATAGTAAATGGTTTTAATCTGGTTGGGCTGCGGCGGAACCAGCCCGAGGTCGGGCGCCTCGATTTCGATCCGGTCGAGCGTCTCGAGCGTGGCGATCTTTACGTTGTAGGCGTCGAAAGACTCCTGCAGCCGCTTCAACTCGGCGTTGACCGCACCCAGTTCGATATCCCGCTTGAGCATGGTCGTGTTGAGCCGCGCCTCGAGAAAGAAAGCCAGGAACGGTATCGCCAGGACAAACAGCCACTTGAACGACAAAAGTGAAATGACGCTCGTCCTTGTCGCGCGCGCTCGGCTTGTCATGCCGCCGCACCTCCCTGCTCGAGTTTCTCCGCGGCGCGAAGCAATGCGCTCTTGGCCCTCGGATTCCGCGCAATCTCGGCGGGGCCCGGCTTGACGGGTTTCGGCGTCAGCACTTTCACGCGCGGGGGTTGTGTCGATCGAACCCGGCCGTCCGGATAGAGGTCGCGGCGGGGGCGCGAAGCGTCGCGCAGCACGTTCTTGATGACTCTGTCCTCGCCCGAGTGAAATACGATCGCCACAAGCCGGCCACCCGGCCGCAACACGTCAATGGCCTCTTCCATGCCCTTCTGAAGCCACCGCAACTCGTCGTTTACGGCGATCCGTATGGCCTGAAAAACGGTACGGATCTCGTCGGGCTGGCCGCTCACAAAATCCAGCGCCTCGCAAACGGCGGTCGCCAAATCCCCCGTGCTTTCCATGCAGCCGTAATCCCGCCGCCGCACAATGGCCGCGGCGATCCGTCGGGCAGGCCGCACGTCGCCGTATTCCTTCAAGATGCGCGCCAACTCACCCTCCTCCACTCTCGCCAGAAATTCCTCCGCCGTCTCGCCCGACGACGTGTCGAGGCGCATGTCCAGCGGGCCTTCCTGCTGAAACGTGAATCCCCGCCGCGCGTCCTCGAGTTGCATGCTTGAAAACCCCGCGTCAATCAGCACGCCGTCCACCTCATTTACGCCGAGTCCCGCCAGCACCGCCTTCAATTCACCGTAGTTGCCATGAACGACAACCGCATTAGGAAATCCAGCCAGCCGATTCCGCGCTATCTCCACGCTCGCCGGGTCCCGGTCGAGCGCGATCAGCCGGCCCGTGGTAAGCCGGGATGCAATCATCATGGAGTGGCCCGCGAGGCCCGCCGTGCAGTCTACGTAGACGCCGTCCGATTTGACCTCGAGCCAATCGAGCGCCGCAGCCGCCAACACCGGAATGTGCGACGGCGCACAAGGCTCGCTGCCATCACGTCCCACGGCACGTGCCTAAGCGAAAAACGGGGACTGCCACCTCTTTCGAAAAACGGGGACTGCCACCCTTTTTCGGCAGTTTGAAAAAGGGTGGCTGTCCCCGCTTTTCGCGTGCCTCATGGCAGTTTGAAAAAAGCGTGGCTGTACCCGCTTTTCGCGGCCTGAAACTCATTGCCACGGGTTTTCCGCCGGCTCCTCTGTCCCCGCTTACCGCGACAACACTAGGCCGCGGCTTTAAACCCGTCGCGCGCCTGGGCGATCGTATCGTAGATGCTGAACATCCCGGTCACGCTCGCCATGTGGAACGTCCGTTTCACCACCAGGTTCAGCCCGGCCAGCTTCAGGTCGCCGCCGCCGGCGATCAACTGCCTGCGCCGCTCCAGAAGCACGCCCACCGCCATGTAGCTCACGTAACGGACCTCGCTGAGGTCCACCACGACGTGCCACCGCTTGTCCTTCAGGCAGTTGAGCAAACCTACCCGGAGCGCGTTCACCCCTTCCTGGTCGATTTCGCCGGCCACACGGATAACCGTCACCGGCCCTTCTTCATTCCTGGTCAGGTCCATCATGAATGCCGCCTTTCTAGCTTCCGCTTCCCTGTTACCGCGTCAGGCCCACTCGCCCGCACGTGGCACGGTCAGACCGCCGTTTGCGCAGCGCCGCCAGACGCCGCGGCTGCCAGTTCCGTCGCCCTTTTCCCATACTGCGGCCACATCTGCCTGCAAAACGCGTCCCACGCGTCTTTCGACCAAACCTCGAGCCGGTTCTGCACCCCCACCAGCACCACGTCCCGCTCCAGACCCAGCAATTCCCTCAACGCCGGCGGGATCACCATCCTGCCCTGGCGATCCACCTTCGTCTCATGCGTGAACCCGTAGCCAAAACTGAAAAACTGGTGCGTAGACTGGTCCATCGATTCATACGCCGCCTGGTTCCGCTTCACAACCTCTCCCCACTGCTCCCGCGCATATAAATAAAGGTTGTTGTTCAGCCCCGGCGTGATAAACCACGTGATGTGGTCAAGGCTCTCCATGATGTCACGAAAACGGCGCGGAACAGTGATCCGCCCGGCCTCATCCAAGACCGTCACGTGTGCACCAAAATACAGCCCGTCAGCCATTTTCTCACCAACCTCCGCCATTTAACAACCAAATCCTACCACCCCCGCCCCCCTTTGTCAACAAAAATCTTCCGCTTCTCCTGTCGTCCCAACCACTTACAAAGGACATGGCAAACCCAACATATTGTGATGACCCAGACAGACAACCACAAGATATAGGTGCCAGAGGTGTAAATAGAACAATCACTGAGAATTTTCGAAGCGGAGTGAAGAAATTAAGATTGCGAAAACCACCATCAGCCACGCGGCGAACTGGTACTCGCCGCTTCATCAGAGTACTTCTCCGCCGCGGCCTTGGGCGACCAGCGAGACCTAGTTGTCAAGCTGCTTATGGGTAGGGTTGGAGAGGTCGACTTGAGTGCATGCGCAGACGGCGTCGACAATTCGTTGGCGCACTTGCAGAACAGTTGGCGTACGGGGGCTACTCGAATGCCAGGTCGACTTCCGCGGGCACGTCGGGCGCGGCCATAACGACGGGACTGACGGCGATGCGGCCCTTCATCATGCTGGCGGCATCGAATTGGGCGTCGGCGGGAACGGCTACGGCGCCGATGATGTACTCGCCCGGGTTCAGTTGCGCAAACGAGAATGGCCCGTCTTCCGCCACCTCCCGCATGTTCAGGACCTGTTCTCCGAGCGCTTCCATGGCCGTCAGACTCCATTCGGCCAAAAACGAATCGCCGGGAAAAAGCATCACAAACGCTTTCTCCCCCTGGCGGATTCCGCTGACGACGCCGCGGACCTCAGCGGTGGCCAGTTCAATGTCGAGCCGGGTGGCCCGCCCCGCGGCTACTTGCACGGCAACTGTCTGCACGACACGGCCCAGTTCGGCTTCGGCGACATAGTCACCTTCAGCAACCTCCTCTATCCGATACCAGCCTTGCCTGTCAGCCGTCGCCATGTAACTCCCGCCGCCGGACTCCCCCGCGGGCTCAAGCGTGACATAGGTGTACCAGGCCGGCGATCCCCCGCTCATCACGTACCCTTCAACCGATCCCGTGGCCCCTCCGTTGCTCGAGAGGTTGAAGTCAACTGTCGTCACCTCGCCGGAGACAACTTCCGCCGTTTGGATTTCCCGGACTCCACTCAGACCATAGGGAGGCCGGACTGTGACGTGGACTTCGCCGGGTAAGACGCCCCGAATACTGTAGAAACCGTCCGGACCTGTCGTCTCCGAGGTTCCCCCGCTGTATTCGGTGTGTTCGACGACTACGGGCTGGTTCGAAGCCGGTCTGCCGTCGGCAAGCACCACGCCCTCGACCACGCCGAATTCGGACATGTCCACCACCAAATGTGCGGTCGTTGTCCTCCCGGCTTCGATAGTGGCGTCGGTCGTTGCAAACGGCCTGTCCACGCCCCACGAACTACGAACTTCCAACGTGTACCTTCCCGGGTGCAACCTCGTGAACACAAAACGGCCATCCCTCGACGGCTTGTTGATGCTCCGGCCTTCATCGATGGGCAGATTTCCCCTGGAGATGAGCGCGTCCGCCGACTCCGGCACAACCGCGAGGATGATCCGTTTCACCGGCCGGCCCTCCTGGTCTGCCACGTCGCCCTCGATCCGGCCCGACCGGATCACGCGCAGCACGATATCGCGGTTCTGCACGTTGGTGCGAAACGGCCCCGCCGTCGCGCTGTAACCATCCGCGGCCAACGCCTGCAGGTAAACCGACGCAGGGGTGTCCGGACGAACTATATTGAAGCGGAACCGGCCTGCCGTGTCCGTGACTGCCGTAGCCACTTCAAACCCCGTGCGCGACGGCACCGCATACACCGACGCCCCAGGCACCGGATTCCCCGACTCGTCGACCACCCGGCCCCCAAAACGGTGCGGCGGCAGATGAATATCATAGTTCTCTTTCACTTCACCCGCCTTAAGCGTCACCGTCCCCTTGTACCGCTCCATCCGACTCAACGGAGCGCCTGTTGCCACCAACGTCAATTCACCCTCGTGCAGGCCCAACAGTTCATACGCCCCGCCAGCCCCAGTCTCGCAACCTCGCATATGGCTCCCGCCCGGTTGAACACTGGCCCACACTTCCGAGCCGACCGGTGCCGGCAACCCCGTCTCGTCGTCAATCACCCGGCCCCGCAAAACCCCGCCCGTCGCCAGCTTCAACTCAAGACCCGACACCGGTTGCGCACCCACCGTCACGGTCAACGGCTCAACCAGCGTCAGAGGCATGGCCTCATACGGCTTCAGCCCGACCGAAAGCCGATACTCGCCCGGCTCACACCCGGTTATCCGGAACACGCCCC
>JAPLKX010000602.1 GCA_026387845.1 Candidatus Hydrogenedentota bacterium
TCAACGAGCGCACCGGCCTGTGCATCGTTTGCCCGGTGACCACCACTCGCCATGACTACCCGTTTCACGTCCCGATCCCTGAGGGAGCAGGCGTGGCCGGGGTCGTGATGGTGGAGCAGGTGAAATCCATTGATTTCCGCGCTCGTGACGCGACGCGAATCGGCAAAGCCTCGGATGCCGTGCTCGACGAGGTGCTGTCACTGCTGGATGCTTGCATTTACTGATCTTCCCGCGCACAAATCCGCCTGGTTGCGTTTCCGCGCATCAACCTGTATCTTTGGGGATAGAGGGACACGCCCAGGAGTAACGACTATGGCTCAGGTGGATCTGCCTCCCCAGCGGCTGTCTGAATACGAGCGGGCAATCTGTTATTACACCTTTCCCAAAATCACCCACCCCGTCGCCTTTGGCTTGATCGTGGCGTATGCCGTCGTCGTTCTCGAAGTGGCGGCCATCCTGTGCTACGGGCTTATGACCGACAACGCTGCCTACACCCGGGTCGGCTCTGTCGCGTTTGCGGGGATCACGGTGATCGGCATGGTCGTTTTCCTGGGGCGCGCACTGCTCAACGAGGTCCGGATGCGGAAAGCCCTGGCGGTGGCAAAAACCGTCCCCGACGCCATCAGCCACGTCGAAGACATCCCCGACCCGTTCCAGCACCACCTGCTGCTGCGCCACCCGCTCCACGCCCGCGGCGACCTGTTCCCCTGCACGGACAACGACGGCAACATCGTCTATTTCGTCGAGAGCGCCGCAGGCGGCCCCTGGTGGAAAATCAAGGACCCCCAGGACAAGGAAGTCCTCCGGGTGCGCGTCGAGCAGGGTTCGACGAGTTTCACGTTTGGCGGCAACGTCCCGGCCCGCCTGGCTGTCTACAACGACGCCCAGGAACTCGGCCGGATCCGCCGCCGCGTCAGTTTTACCTCGCCCGTGATCACCGTCGAAGCCAAACAGCCCGCCGCCACCTACACGGTCCAGCGCGGGAACATCTTCCGCGAGAAAAGCCTTGTCGGCCGCATCTACTACCTCCACAAATCGCTCTACCTGGACATCCAGAAACAGGCCATGCACCCCGCCATACTCGGCCTGTTCATCACAATGACCTGACAGACCCGCCGCGGTACAGCGGATTTTTTGCTTTACGCGGCTTGTTGGCTGTGCTAGAGTTAATCTGCTGGTCGAGGGCCTTGCCGGGACAAGGGAAAAGGTAGACGCAGTGTCCAACAAACCGCCTGCTAAATCACCAATTAAAATCGAAAAAGGCTGCGAATGCCTGCTCAACTTTGTTGGACGCCACTTCAAGAGCAGAATCCTGGAAGTCGGCCCCGAGATGATGCGCGTCACGTTTCCGGGTAAAGACTATCCGGTGCCCGGCCTCAACATCGTGCTCGAATTCCACGACGACCTCGGCTTCTACTACATGCCCGCGATCGTTGTCGAAGGCCCGCAAAAACAGCCCGGCGGGATCACCGTCAAAAAAGCCGCCGAAGTCAAACGAAGCACGCACCGCGACTCGTTCAGAGTTCCCACCGACCTCACCGCCCGGGTGCGCGACCACATCCACGTCCGCCGGTACGACGCCGCGCTCGTCAACATCAGCGCAGGCGGCGCGCTCCTCCGTTCCGATGCCCCGTGGGACTTCAATTCCACCCTCGAGATCACGCTTTCCCTGCCCGGCGAGCCCCTCTACACGCTGCTGGGTCAGGTGATGCACATCGCCACAGGGGCCCGGGCCGGGCAGCAGCCCGAGAGAGTGTTTGGAGTCAAATTTATCGGCATCGATCCCGAGATCGAGCGTGCCATCGTCAGCTACATCTTCACCCGGCTCCCCGAAATCTACGCCTGACCGGGCTCCCGCGCCCACCGGGCCTGTGCGCGGTAATTCGTATCTGCAACGGCGCTTACCTTGGGCGAAACCTCGCCGTACGTCCCCGCAAACTCAAAGCCCAGCCGGTGCAGACCCGGAAACACCCTGCCAATCTCTTCGGCATAGTCTTTGTCCACGGTTCCGGACGATGCATTGAACCAGTGGAGGTACCCGTATGTCCGGTGCGGCGGCACGCCGGCATAACCATCCGGAAATTCCGGTTGCCGTACCATCCCCGTCAGCGTGTATTCCCAAACCGTCCCCCGCGGCAGCGCTTCTACGTACGGCACGCGCGGAAAATGCTTGATCTGGTGAAACCCCCTGTACGTGCAGTTGATAAACACGCCGTCCGGCCGCAACTCGAGCGCCCGCCCCATCAGGCCCCGCGTCGCCACCACCACATCCATCACGTTCCCGTCCGCATCAAATCCCAAAGCGCTGCGCGCCGAAACCGCCCCCGGTGACGGGTTCACGATGAAGTCGCCCATCTCGTAATCGATCCCGCCGATCTCGAACGTATCCAGCATCCACTCGAGTCCCTCCCGCCACCACCGCTGGTTCGCTTCAACTGATGGATCGAGCACCGGCCCCACTTCCCTCGTCCCGCCTTCCTCGACGGCCCGGCTCGCCCGCTCCGGATGCTCGCGCAGGTACCTGTCCAGGTTATACGGGCTATCGCCGTCAAAGTAGTAGCCGCCGTACGAACAAAGCCCGACGCCCGGCAGAATCTTCACGCCTTTGTCGGACGCATATTTGCACAAATCGGCCGCCGCACTAACGCCCCCGTGGCAGTCTCGTAGGAACCCCCAGATGATCACGCCCCAGATGCCTTCTTTCGCGCAGTAATCAACCATCCGCCGGAAACCGATCCCGAACGACTCCGGCCGTTTCGGATAAGGAAACCGCTGTTCCGCCGCTGCCATCCGCGTGAGGAGTTTCTCCGGCTCATCGTCCCACGTCATCCGCGCGTCCCAGCACCACAGCAGCACCTTCATCGGCCTCGCCGCCGCTGCCCCAACGCCGGCCAGGGAAAGACCAGCCATACCCGCAACCCGCAAAAAGTCCCGCCGATTCATAAAACCACCGACAGCGGCTTCATCAGGTATTGGTCCTATCCGTCCGATCCGTCGGATCCGTCCGATCCGTCTTATAGGCCCTATTCTTCCAGCCCGCTCAGCTTCGCGACATACTCTTTGCTGCCGTCGTTGGCCCATGCGTCGAGCTGGTTGTAATCTTTAAGTTGTTGGCCGCGCAGCCGCGGCACCGCCAGATACCCGCACCGCACGTCCGGCAGCCCCGTCATGTCGCTCCACAGCTTCTCGAACTGCGCTACCGGATACACGTCTTCCTGCCCGTGCCCCCACCGGCGCTTGACATCCTTGATCGTGACATACGTCGGCATCCGCTGCGCCATCTGGCGCACCGCCTGCACAATTTTCTCCTCACGCCCGCTCAGGTCCTTGCGCTCGAGCCCGAACAGTTCAAGCAGCGGGTCGATCTGGATCCAAGTTGTCATCGAGTTGTAATAACTCAGCTTGAGTTCGTCTTCCTCGCGCGGCTGCGCCAGACCCTCGAGCAGCCGCACCTTCCCGTTGACCCGCGCCAACCCGCCGCCCCGGTCGTCGATCCGCCGCGGCACCACCTCGAATGTCAGCAGGGTGCGGCCGTCCAGGTGCGCCCCGACCGCCAGCGGGTCGAGATCCGCCCCGAGCGTATCGATGTTGTGCAGCATGATGGTCTCGAGGTTCGGGTACTCCTCGAGCAGTCTTGCCAGCACCCCGTTGCGGAACAGGTTTGGAACTTCATACCAGTGGCCCGGCGGGTTGAACCGCTGGATCGGCACGTTGTCCACGTAATCGTTGCCCTCGCCCTTCGACCGCGCCCAATCCATCAGCGCCCCGCGCACCGCCTCCCGCACCTTCTGCTTCTGCTCGTCGAGCGTCTCCTGCGGCATTTCTTCCCACAAAAACACCAAGTCGCGCACCATCGGGATCAGCCGCTGCCCGATTGCCCGCCCCGGCGACAGCACAAGCGGCCCGTCGTACCCGTAGTTTTTGTTGAACCCGATATGTTTCTCGACCGGCCGGTGGGTGAGGAAACTCGTCGAGACGATGTGCGGGATGGCCTTGCCATACTCGCCCGCAACTCTACGCGTCTTCGCCACGTGGATCTCTAAAAAGCTCCGATGCCGCCCCGCGAGCTGGATGAACGGGTTGACCGCCTTGATCACGCCCGCCCCCGTCGTCCACCGGCTTCCCACGCCCGCTGCCAGCGACAACACCGCCACCCGGCCCTCGCGCAGCGCCTCCTCGCCCAGCTTTCGCCACGCCGACTTCTCCTCGAGCGCCACGGTGTCCCCCCGCTGGACGTCTTCGATGCTCGTGTCGACCGGCAGCCGGTTGTGCGCCAGGCCGATCCGCCCGTTGCGCAGGTCGGCGCGGATCTGCTCGTGCTGGATCGGGTCGAACCCGTTGTGCCGCTTGATCTCGTCGCTCTCCGCGTCCCACGCCATCCGAGCCGTCTGCGTCGCCGGGTCCGAAACCCTGAACAGGTTGCTCACCGTCGTCCTGAGCATCCGGTACGTCTGCTCGGGCGTGTTGCAACGCGCGGTGAAATGGTCCAGCTCGACTCGCCGCAGGTAGCTGATGTTCTGCGGGTTCTGCCGCACCAGTTCCGGGATCTGCAACGCGTAATACCCGGCCGGCATGATCGCGTCGTCGCCGCTCAAAAGCCGCGCAACGCTCCCCACGCCGTTGATCTCGAAGTTGTACACCACCGGGTCCATCGCAAACGGAAGCACGTCTTCGAGCCGCGATTTCGTCGACCGCATCAGCCCGAGAATCGACTCGCGGAACTCGTCGCGCCGCGACGGGTTCACAAACATCGCCATCCCCCCGCCCGACATCCCGCCAAGCATCAGAAAACCCCAGAAGTCTCCGCCAAACTTTTCCGACGCGACCCGGATGATAGTCTCGGTGAACTGGTTGGTGACCCACGGAATGATCGTCTTGAGCGGCTGGTGAAAATTTTGCGTCGTGTTGCGCCCAATTGCCTGCACGTCGCCATCGCGCAGTGCCTCGAGGATGTTGTCGAAGATCCGGCGCATGCTCGCCCGCGCGCGCCATTCCGCCGCCGACCGCAGCAGGTATTTTTCCGTCACCATCTCGAGAATCGGCCCGACGTTCTGCGCCATCCCCCCGTGGATCAGCACCAGCGACGACGCCAGCCGTTCCTTGACGTCCGGGTGCAGGTCGCCGTCGCCCAACACCCGATGCCGCGGCAGAAGGCACCCCCGGCTGATGCCCCATTCCGGGTCCGACTCGCCCGCCACCGCTCCCTCAATCACTTTGAAACCCGGCCAGATGCCTCCCGAATCCTGCCAGCCCCCGCCCGATCCGCCCAACCATTCGCCCAGGATCGCACGCGATGCCACCAACCGCCGTTCCGTCTCGACCAGCGGCCCGGTCAGCCCCCCCGTTTGGCCCGTCGCCCGCATCAGCGCGCTGATAATGCTTGCCAGCAGGTTCGTCGATACCGCCAGCCGCGACCCTTTCGGGATGTCGTTGACGCGCGTCACCAACTCGATGCCCATGCCCGGCCCCACTATCGCCGCCAGAATGGCCGCAACGGAGTGGCTCGTCCCTTCGAACGACGGCGGGACCAAACCCGACGCGATCACGCCCGCCTTGAGCAGGCTGAGATAGTCGTTGCCGAAGTTGAACAGGTCCCGCAGATCCGTGATGTCTTTGGTGGTTTCGAGATCGATGCTCGTCAGGCGCAGCACCGGCTCCGCAATCACGCGCACGCTCGATTCAATCGGCGGCTGAACCGTGTCGTGCCGGCCGTACACGCCGAGGTCCACCGAAATGTTCAGGACCCGCGCGCCTTCCGGGTAGTCCATTCCCAGGAAGAAAATATCCGACCAACCGCTGTGGCTGAGATCCAGCCGCACCGGAGTCGTCTCCGCAAGCATCGGAAAAAGCAGCGCCCCATTCGCCCGCTGGACCATTTCCGGCCGGATCCGCACCGGATGGTCGCTCGGATGCCCCACGCGGAACATCCACTGATTGCCCCTACTGGCGCGCACGCTCCGCCTCACTTGGTCCGTGAGCGTCTGGAACGTCAGATGGTGGTAGGCTTCCGCCAGCGCGCTGAACAACGCCGCATTGGGGCCGGAGGTCTTGCCCGCCGCCTGAAACGCATCTATGGCCTCCTCGAACCGCCGCGCAAGAAGGTCTTCAAAACCTTTATAGGGGATTTTGCCGGCCGGCGGAAACTGGGGGCATTCCTGCAGAAAGAACCGGTGCGACGCATACAAAAACAACGAGGCCCGCACACGTTCGTACAGGTTTTCCGCACCCCGGCGGAAAGCGTCCAGCTCCGCGCACGCCGCCACCAACTCGGCCGGGCTCATCCTCGAGCACAACTCCCGGAACGGCCGGTCGCGCAGGGCCGGGTCCGTGCTCGTGATCGTTTCAATAAACGGGTTCACGGGGCGCCACCGCCGCCTTGGCTGCGCAGATTCGCTTCCGCCAGAAGTTCGATGATGGTCGCCAGCACTTCGGCCCGATCTTTGCCCGCGGTGGCCAACGCAATCTGCGTCTGGAGCAGGCCGAACTTCTGCCCAATGTCATAGCGGGCGCCCGCAAGTTCGAGCGCCAGGTACCGCTCGCGCCGCGCCAGTTCCTCGAGCGCCGGCGTGAGCTGAATCTCGCCGCTCGATTTCGACCCCGCCGGCAACTGCTCGCCCAGGATATCAAAAATGCTCGGCGCCAACACGTGCATGCCGAAGAAACAGAGATAGTGGCCCGCGCGGAGCCCCGGCGTGAGCAGCGTCATCTCCGCCTGGCTCACCGAGGGCTTCTCGATGATCTTCTCGATCTGATACACGCCCTGCGCGTCCGCCACCCGTTTCCCGCTCAGCGTCCCGTACCGGCCAACCAGATGTTCCCGCGTCGACTGAACCGCC
>JAPLKX010000460.1 GCA_026387845.1 Candidatus Hydrogenedentota bacterium
GGGCCGATTCGCGCTCCTGGCCGGAAACGACGGCGGCGCCTGCCGCGACCCAGCCGGGAAGCGGGCCGCCGTCTGCCGTGGGTTCCTCGCCGTTCCTCGTTTCATAGCTGCTCGCGCTCCTCACCAATATAGCGTCGGCTCATTCTTCGCTGTCCGGGGCTTGCTGCGCGGATTCTTCGATCAACCGGCGGGCTTCGTCGGCTTCCTCGGCGCGAACCAGCAGCACAATCGAGCCGGCGAACCCGACCTCCAGATACAGCGCCACGCCGGACGAGGGCTCCGTCGTCACTCCAATTCCGTTCGATTCGAGCAGTGCCTTGACGACCGAGGCCTCCGACCAATTATTGCTGCCAAAAACCGGTTCCAGCGCCACTGGTTTGCGGTCGTCAGTAACCAGCATGGAATCGGGTAAAGCGAAAGCCAGCCCCCGTCGAACCATCTCCTCTTTCAGTGTTCGTCGAGCCACATCGGTGAGTGACGCGAAGTCTTCGGCGAACTCCTCCAATTCTCCGTCGGCCATGCCGGAGTACAGTTCCGTCAACCGCTTTCGTTCTTCCTCAGGGTCGATGTTTCCCATGCGGATTGGATCGTACCATGGCTTACAATCCGTAGAGGAGAACGGATATGGAGGGCATGAACCGCCGTACGTTTCTTTCGCTGTCCGCGGGCGTGGCGCTGGCCTCGGCAGCCGCCGGCGGAAAAACGGAGATCTCGATCCGGGGCGATGGATTCCTGATCAACGGCCTGCCTACGTACGCGGGCCGCCGGTACAAAGGAAACAAGATCGAAGGCCTGCTGATGAACGCGCGGCTCATCCAGGGAATCTTCGACGACCTCAACCCCGACACCCGTGCGCGTTGGAGATACCCCGATACCGGCGTGTGGGACCCGGAGCGGAACACGCGCGAGTTCGTGGCGGCGATGCCGGAGTGGCGGCGCCACGGCCTGTTGAGTTTCACCATCAACCTGCAGGGCGGCAGCCCCGAGGGCTACTCCAAGGCGCAACCCTGGCACAACAGCGCCATCAATGAGGACGGCAGCCTGCGCCCGGATTACATGTCGCGGCTGGAAAAGATTCTCGACCGAAGCGACTCGCTGGGCATGGCGCCCATCGTCGGAGTTTTCTATTTCGGGCAGGACCAGCGGGTGCGCGACGAAGCGGCCGTCAGGCGCGCGGTCGAAAACGCCGTCCGCTGGCTGCTCGGCAGCGGACACCGCAACGTGCTGCTGGAAGTGAACAACGAGTGCGACGTGGCTGCCTATGACCACGAAATCCTGAGGCCGGGCCGCGTCCACGAACTGATCGAGCTGGCCAAGAGGGTGACGGCCGGAGGCCGCCGCCTGCTGGTTGGCACCAGCTTTAAGGGCGGCAGCGTGCCGAACGCCGCGGTGGTTCGCGCCTCCGATTTCCTGCTGATGCACGGCAACGGCGTGAGCGATCCGACGCGGATCACCCGCATGGTCGAGGAAGCGCGCAACGTTCCCGGCTACCGGCCCATGCCCATCCTGTTCAACGAGGACGATCACTTCGATTTCGACAAGCCGGAGAACAACATGCTGGCCGCGGTCGGCGCCTACGCCTCATGGGGCTATTTCGACCCGGGCAAGAACAACTATGCCGACGGCTACCAGTGCCCTCCAGCGAACTGGGGCATCAACACCGAGCGCAAGAAGGCGTTCTTCGCGCTTCTCAAGGAAGTGACCGGCGCGTGAACGTCACCACCACCACAAAAACACAAAGCAGCCATCGCCGCAACCGAACCCTCACCGCAGAGAGGGGGGAAACCTCTGCGCATCTCAGCGCCCTTTGCGTCTCTGCGTTTTAAACACACTGGCGGCGACACAAAGAACACCAGGTGCACGGAGTGCTTGCTCTTTGTGCGCTTCGTGTTCTTTGTGTCTTTGTGGTTGATCGCGCCGCTCCAGGTCGTTGGTTTCGATGGCTCGACGGGCGCTGTCCGGCAGGGCGCCCGGTCAGTCGGTTTCCGAGCATTATTCATGAACGGGACGCCGGAAGCCCGCGAAGCGGGCGAAAGAAGAAAGCCCACGGCGTCAGCCGTGGGAAAGGTCCGCAGCAGGCGGAACAAGCCCGCGAAGCGGGCGACAGGAATCTCGCGGCGTTTTCTGTCGCCCGCTTCGCGGGCTTGTTCTCCCCCCTTTTGCCACCCACAGCTTGCGCTGTGGGCTAGCGAACTACCGCCCGCTCCGCGGGCTTTGCTCCACCAAGAGCTGCCCGTTGGCCCCGCGCATTTGGGCGCCGGCCGCCTGTTTTCGGCTGTTAACTGGCTAGTTTATTGGATTATAAGGCGGTTGCATCCATTTTTACTTCGTTTGTTTTGTTATGGTTACATTACCGTAGCCATTATTTTAATGGTTATATACTGGCGGGAGCCGAAAAATCTCTGGAATCATCATTCTGTTCCTATAATTCCAGCATAGCATACGCCGTCAAGTTTTTCGGCCCTTCCGGCTCGCTGGCGGTTGAAAACAAACCCAATAAAGTTCGGACGCGATTTTTCAGGTTTTCGGCTGTGAGCCGCGTGCTGGCGCGGCTGGCAATCAGTCCGGCGGGCTAACTCGTTGTCCCTGCGCGCTTTAGCGGGCTGGCATCGCTGGCAGTTGGCCGGTGCTCACTACGCTCAGGTTTCCTCAATTTCCGACTGATGTGAGCATCCGGTCACCTTCATGTCGCGCACCCAATCCGCGTCTGGCCAATCCGCGTCCGCGTCCGTCGGCCAGTTTCCGAACAGCGCGTTATAGGGCCGTTGAGCTTTTTTTCTGTTTCTTTAAGCATATGCACTGCATATACAATAGGAGTTCATGTTCGAGTGGGACTGGAACAACCTGCGTAAGATTCGGGCACACCGGATCGAGCGGGAGGAGGCAGAAGAGGCGCTCCTTAACGATCCGATTCCCGTGTACGAACAGGACGTTCAGGGGGAGCCTCGCGTTGTGTACTACGGCGAAACCAACGCGGGCCGTCTGCTTGCCGTGATCGTGACGGAGCGTGGCAACAGCATCCGAGTGGTAACAGCTTACGACCTGGATGCCGGCCAGAAGCGGGATTATCTCCAGAGACGAACGAAGGGACAGTGAATCCAATGAACAAGAAAACCCACGAGGTGCCGAAGTTCAAGAACGAGAGCGAGGAGGCCAATTGGTGGGCCAGCCGGGCCGGGCGCGCGTACGTGAAGCAAAAATCCGCGGAGGCCAAATCGAGAGGCATCGAAACCAAGGGATCGAATCTGGTTCGGAAGCTGAACGAGAAGAGCAGCGTGCAGATCGCGATCCGCCTGCCGGCAGCCGACCTTGCACAGGCCCGCAAGATCGCGGAACATAAGGGCATCGGCTACCAGACGCTGATGAAGATGCTCGTGCACGAGGGCTTGGCACGCGAGTCCCGCCGCGCCTAATTCTCGATGGGCTTGTCAGCTCTCGATAAGCCGCCAAGTAAGCCGGCCATCGCTGCCAAAGCAAGTGTCTCGAAGTTTGCGGCGACTATCCCCGCCAAGGAAGAACCACGCAGTTGAGGCCGTCCCCATTTCCGGTGGGCAATCAGTCCGGCGGCTAACTCGTTGTCCCTGCGCGCTTTAGCGGGCTGCCATCGCTCGCAGTTGGCCGGTGCTCACTACGCTGAGGTTCCCTCAATTTCCGGCTGATGTGAGCATCCGGTCATCTTGCATGTCGCGCACCCAATGCGCGTCTGGCCAATCCGCGTCCGCGGTCGTGTCGGCCAGTTTCCGAACAGCGCGTTTCACGGACAATGATAATGGACGGAATACGGCCAAACGCTCCAAGGGCACTAACCTTAGGCGGTTCCTGCGCATCAGCTATTCTCAGGCTGCACGGCGGTGTGCTAATGTGAGCAAGAGGCGAAGCACACGGCGCCCTCCGTTCGCTAACCGGGCCTGTGCAGCTGCCCGCCGAACGGCGCGTTCTTGGAACTGAGAGTTGTCGCCGCAGACCCTTGGCCGGCTGGCGATGATGTCGGGCGACTCGGTTCGACCAAGACGTGTACCGGCCGATGAAACGTTATGATCACTGGGCTTTGTGGACAGGCGGAGTTCATCCCGACGGGAGAACGTGATGCCTTTTGAAGGTAAGCACGCAGTCCTTGGTATTGAGGTGCCAAATCCCGAGGCAGTCTTACAGGGGTATGACGCCAGAGTGGTAAGTTGCATTGAGGAGCGGCTCCGTGTAGAATCCCACGCCATTCCGGTGACCGGTGACCGATATGTGTTGGCGTTCAGAATCCCCAATAGTGCCAGCAAGCCGCACTGTGTCCGCTATAATGGGCACGTTTATTTTCCTTCTCGGCGCGAGCGAAATCGATACCCGATGTCGGTGGCCGAAATAAAGGAGTTGGCTATGACAGCGGCCAGCCAGTTGGAACGGGCCACGCAGCTTCTGAAAGGTGCGATCAATTTCGAGAGTAGAGCGGGCACCGACGTCAATTTGTACCTGGGGTTGATCCCCGTGTTTTTTCGGGAGTTCTTGATCGACATTACGAACGCAGCTGTTGTGCGTGAAATTTACGGATTTGATC
>JAPLKX010000406.1 GCA_026387845.1 Candidatus Hydrogenedentota bacterium
GAGTTCACCCGCGACCACCAGGACCTGTTCCGGTTCATCTCGGCCGCGGCGTTGCTGGTAATCGGGCTGGGCTACCTGCGGCTGAGGGCGGGCGACCCACTGTTCAACGTGTACTTTGTGAAAGCGACGGCGTTGGAGACGCTGGCGCTGGCGACCCGGTACGGGGGCAGCACGCTGGGGGTGGCGCTGGCCATCGAGACGGTTGTGCTGCTGATTTCGGCGCGGCGGTCGGGCCTGGTGGTGACGCGCGTGCTGGCGTTCGGTGCGGCAGTGATTACGCTGGGATACATTGCGCCCCAGGCGCTCGATAGGCGAGCGGCTTACACCGACGAAGCGTATTGGACACTGGTGTTGCACGCGGCGATCCAGGTACTCGCCTTCCTGGGCGCATCACAACTTTACCAGAGGACGGACTGGGCGCGACGGTCGCCGCGCGCCATCCCGTTTGCAAAAGACCTGCACGTGATCCTGTGGCAACTGGACCTGGTGTCGGAACGGCCGGATGGGGCGGAAGACGTCGAGAAACCAGCGGGGGGCCTGCTGATTGCTTACGTGTACGCGCTGGGCGGCGCGCTGCTTTTCTTCTGCCACACGGACGCGTTGCTGGCGCAGGGCCATCGCCTGCCGGCGCTGGGGTTGTTTGCGCTGGCGCTGGCGGCGTGCGCGTTTCTGCTCGAGTCGAAACCGTTCGGTCTGATGTCGGTGCTGGCGGCGGGCGCGGCGGTTGCGGCGGGAGCGCATGAAGTGACGTTGAAGAGCGGCTTTGTTACATACGCGGCGGTAAGCGGCATTTGCGCGCTGGCGGGGGTCGCGCTGGTTTCGGAAGGCGGTCGGTTTGGCATCCGACGGGGACTGGACTTCCACCAGAGGCCGATTTCGCCGTATTTGCTATACGGCGTGGTGGCACTATTGACGGCGCTGGCATTGAACGCGCAGTTGACCGTGTTCAACTGCGCGGTAGCGATGGCTGGCGCGGCGATTGCGGCGGGGGTGCTGGTTTTCGTGCTGCACCCGGTGGCAATGGGGTCAATCGGGCTTGGTTTTCTGCTCTGGGCGTGCATCTCGTACATAAGAGGGATAGACATCGAGGCCGAGCCGCGGTGGCGCCTGGTTGTCGTGGGTCTGGCGGTACTGCTGGTGGCGGCGGACAGGTTCTACACGAGATTCAATGAGCGGACGCGGATGGGCTTCATCGGCGCACCGGCCAGCGTGGTGGCGTGCATGATCGTGCTCGTGTCGTACTACGACGCGGAACGGCTCGGGCAATGGTTTCTGCCGGCCGTGGCGGCTACCTGCTTTGCGTTCTGCGCGTACGCAATTGTCTTGCGGTCGGCGGCGGCCTTTGCCACGGGCGTAGCGGCGGCGCTGCTGGCATCGGGTTGGGTGGCGGCGCGGTCGTTCGAACTCGAATCGCTGGATAGGGGGCTGGTGGTGGCGTTTGCGGCGCTTGCGGTGTTCTGGCTGGCGGCGGAACGGGCGTTTGCGTGGTGCGGCGAGAAGACGCGGCAGCGCGTGATCAATCTGCTCGGGGTGCGCGTTAAGGGCCTGGAGCCGGACATGCTGCCGGTGGCGCTGTGGACGGGCCTGATGCTCGAGATGGCCTACCGCATCCCGCACCTCATGGAAGCCAACCGGGCGTTTATCACGATCGGGTGGTTTGCGGTGGCGGCAGCAAGCTTCGTGCTGTCGCTGGCGTTCAAGGGCCGGTATTACCGGTATGCGGGCCTCGCGGTGATCGTATTGTCGCTGCTGCGGCTGTTCCTGATCGACATGAGCGAGCAGGACCCGCTGCTGCGCGTGGCGGCGTTTGCGGTGGTGGGTGCGGGCCTGCTGGCGATCAGCATTGGCTACTACAAATGGATGGCGCGCGTAAAAGCCGGGAAGCGGGAGGAGGCGGGGGGCGCGGAGAGAGGATAGGGCGAGCCGGCGATCCGACGGATAGGACCGATCGGACCGATCAGACAAGAGACGGTTGGCGCGAGGCGGGGGAAAATGGTATCGTTTCTTGATAATTAACCAAAGGACTCTTTTTGTTTGGAGGCGGTATGGCTAAGGGCATTACGAAACGGGCGGACGATTACGCGCAGTGGTACATCGACGTGGTGTTGAAGGGCGAGATGGCCGACTATTCGCCGGTGAAAGGCTGCATGGTCATCAGGCCGAACGGGTACGGGGTTTGGGAAAACATCCAGCGCAACCTGGACCGGATGTTCAAAGAGACGGGCCATGTCAACGCCTATTTCCCGCTGTTTATCCCGGAGTCGTTCTTGAAAAAAGAGGCGGAGCACGTCGAGGGGTTTGCGCCGGAATGCGCGGTGGTGACGCACGCGGGCGGGAAATTGCTCGAAGAGCCGCTCGTGATAAGGCCGACATCCGAGACGATTATCTGGTCGACGTACAAGAACTGGATCAATTCGTACCGGGACCTGCCGATCTTGATCAACCAGTGGGCGAACGTGGTCCGATGGGAGATGCGGACGCGGCTGTTCCTGCGGACCACGGAGTTTTTGTGGCAGGAAGGCCACACGGCGCACGCCACGTTCGAGGAGGCGGAGGAGGAGACGTTCAAGATGGTGAACGTCTATAAACGGTTCGCTGAAGATTTTCTGGCGATACCGGTGATCGCGGGGAAAAAAACCGATCAGGAAAAGTTTGCGGGGGCGCTCCACACGTATTGCATCGAATCCATGATGCAGGACGGGAAGGCGCTGCAGGCGGGGACGTCGCACCATCTCGGGCAGAATTTCGCCAAGGCGTTCGACGTCCAGTACCAGG
>JAPLKX010000535.1 GCA_026387845.1 Candidatus Hydrogenedentota bacterium
CCCGGCCGGGACTGCGTGTACGGCGGCAGAGTCCAGTCAGGTGGCCCGGACATGGTAGAGGGCTGTTGCTGCGGGAACTGCTGCCACTGCGGCGTCAACGGCTGGCCGCCGGCCGTGACATCGGTAGTCCCGGACTGCCGATTGTACTCATTGACGTAATAGTTGTTGTACCGGGTCCACTCCGGGGAACCGTACGCGTAGGGGTTGGTCTTGTAGACGTTTCCCATGTATTCGTTGTAAGTAGGTTGCCGCGGAGCGGCGTAGACTTGGGACTGCTCCAGGCCTGTTGCGCGGCCGGCGTAGTTTTGCCAGTTTACGGTTCCCTGTTGAAACGGGTTTTGGCTGAGATACCAATCGACGATGCGATTGTTATATGCGCGCCAGTTGGCCGTTCCGAACTGGTAGGGATTCTGTTGCTGATACCACGCCACAAGGCTGTTGACGTAGTCGATCCACTGGGGGGAACCGACGGGGTTGGGGTTTTGCCGCTGGTATTGGCCGAGCAGTTGGTCGACCTGGTTTATCCACCGGGTCTCGGCATCGGTGTAGCCGACTACGCCAACGCCCGGCACATTGGTGTAAACGCGGGTGGACGGATTGCTGGTGTTGACGCCGCGCCGGGTGACGACTTTGTCCCTTGCCGCACCCTGAGCCTGCGCGCCGTATACGGGGACTGCTAGCAGCAACGCGGCCACGACGAGTGCGGAGGTTATCTTGCTGTACATAATCACACTCCTGAAGTGCCCCGGGGCGCGTGGTGAGGTTCCTGTTCCCGAGACACGTGTTCAAACAACGACTTTTATGCGCGCCCCTGATTTTGCAGGGCGCTCCTACATGAATTGTCGCTGGAAAACCGGGAATGGGACATAGGATTTTTGCCTTATTTTTATACGGGCGTTTGCCCAGCCGCGGAAGGTGGACCGCCGGCAAGGAAGAAGTTGAGTTCCATGAGAAGCCGGAGGGCGCCAGCCACCGTTTTCCGGTGGCATTAGTCTTGCACGGAGAAAAGGCCGGGCTAGCCGGTTCTAAGAGGCCGGCGAAAGGAGCACGAACATCATGGAAACGGAAGTAAACGAACAAATGAAACGCAGCCGGGAGGACCTCCTGGCGTTGAAGAAAAACCTGGAGACACTCCGGGTAGACGTGGCGGCGCTGCTGGCGACGCTGCGGGATACGGCCAAGTCGCAGGTGATTCAAGCCAAGCAGCGGCTTTGGGAATCGAGCAAGACGTTGGAGGGCGAGGCGCAGTCGCGGCTGGACAGCACGTTTGAAAAAATAAAGGAACGTGGCATGCAGGCCCGCGCACGGACCTTGGAGAACGTGGAGCACCGCCCGTTGACGTCGTTGGCCGTGTCGTTTGTTGCCGGGTATCTGCTGGCTTCGCTGATGCGGCGCCACTAATAATAAGCAATCCAGCCTTTACGCGAGGCGCGCGGAAACTCCGCGCGCCGTGCCGAAGCCTGAAAAACAAGGAGAATACAGTATGGCGACATCAGCGACGGCCGAACAGGCATTTGAACTTCGCGAGCGCGAGGTCGAGGAGACCCGCCAGCGCCAGTTGGAATCCAACGTGTTGTACTACACCAAACACCCCGAAGAAATCGACCGGCGGCTTTGGGAACTGGACCGGGAGTGGGACGTGGAGCGCGTGACGGAGGCGGAGTTTGGGTTGAGCGCGCTGGTGGGCATAACGCTGGGCGTGTTCTCGAGGAAATGGACGCTTCTGGGCGCACTGGCGGCGGGCCTTCTGGCTTACCACGCGGTGCAGGGCCGCTCGCCGGTGGGCCTGGCTTACCGGCGGATGGGTTTCCGCACGATGAACGAGATCGACCAGGAGCGGTTTGCCCTGAAGGCGTTGCGCGGTGACTTTAGGGATTTAGGCATGGAACCGGAGTCGGATTTGGTGGAAAAGGCTAGAAAAGCGATGCGGGCAGCGTATTAGTACGGAACAGTTGGCGGGCTGGTCGATTCACTTTGGCAGCCGGGCAGCGCTCGGGCGATTTTTTTGAGGCGGTTTGCACGAGTCTAAGGGAAAGCCTGATAGCAAAAAGGGGATCTGTCTGATTGTCGCTGAAAGAGGTTTAACGGATACTTAAGAACGCGGTCTACGATGGGCTGGATTTTCTTTAAGAGCTGAAAAAGTGGAGTAAAGGAGAATTCTGTCATGCCGACAGTAGTTTGCCTGGAAAGCAGCCCCTATGGGGGCCTTCCGGTTGCGCCGGCGGGTCCCTCTCGTTGGACGGTTGTGCTTTCGGGAGGGGAAGGCCGGCGGATGCGGCCCCTGATTTCCCGCTGGCTCGGGGTAAGCCGGCCCAAGCAGTATTGCACGTTTTCAGGAACCCGGTCGATGCTCCAGCACACGCTTGATCGGGCGGCGATGATCAGCGAACCGGAACGGACCATCGTGGTGATTGGCAGTGGTCACAGGGGATTTTTTGAGAGCGCATTGAGCGGAGAGTTTGGGGGGATGGTGATGGAACAGCCGTCGGACTGCGGCACGGCGGCGGGGGTGTTGCTGCCGGTCAACTACATCCTTCAACAAGACCCGGATGCGACGGTGGTGGTCCTGCCGTCGGACCATTTTGTGTATCCCGAATCAAGTTTTGTGGACCAGTTGGATGAGGCGGCATCGATGGCGGAGTTTTGGACGCGCCACCTGATCTTGCTTGGGGCGGTTCCAGATCGGCCGGAAACGGACTACGGGTGGATAGAGCCTTCGACAAGAAAGCGGAGCCCGGGGCGTGAACTTAGGGGTGTGTTGAATTTTTACGAGAAGCCGTGCAAGGCGGAGGCGGAACGGTTTTACCGCCATCAGTGGCTCTGGAACACGATGATCGTCGCGGCGAAGGCGCAGGCGTTGTGGAGTCTTGGCGGCCAGCTTCTGGGCGAGTTGACGGCGCGGCTGGAGAGCGTATCGGCCGTCATGCGGGCGGTGGCGCAGGACCGGGTGGACGCGTCGCACCTGGACGTGGCGCTGGCGCACGTATATCGGGACCTGCCGTGCTCGGATTTCTCGAGGCATATTCTTCAGCGGGCGCCGGAATCCAGTGCGGTGGTGCCGATGGCAGGTATCGAGTGGTGTGATTGGGGCCGGCCGGAACGGATTTCGGCGACGCTGGCGGCTCTTGGTGCGGAACCGGCGTTTCCCATGCACGCGTTGGAAGGGGCGGCATCAACGGCATAGGCCGAAACTGCGTCGGGCGGTACGGGTGCGGGACTAACAGGTAAAGAAACCTTTGGAGGCTGCGGCATGATGCAAGTGCTGGTAATTGATGGCGAACCGGTATTGCGGGCGGCTTGGAAATACCTGCTGGAGGAGCGCGGGTACGCCGTGTTTTTGGCGGGCAACGGGGCCGAAGGCGTCGAACTGTGCCGGGAACGGACACCGGACCTGGTGATCCTGGACGTGGAGGCGATGCCCGGAATCGGGGAAGGTTTGGCGGCCATCGAGATAGTGCGGATGGAGATTCCAGACACCCAGATCCTGGTGTTGTCGCCGTGGAGCCTGGATCGGGAGAAAGCCCTGGAGAGCGGGGCGACGGTATGCGTGTCCAAACCGGTGGACTACGCGACGGTCCTGAAGCTGGCAGACATGATGGTGAGCCGGGCGTCGGCGCGCCGTTGGTCGAGCCTGGCGGCGGAATCGGAGTAACGGGCGCGATTCTTGCTCCTTGCCCAGGCGTAGGAGGCAGAATCAGGCTTGGGGCCTCTTCCCCCTGTCGCTGATGCACAGGGTTTGCATAGATAGGGTGCAAGCATGGTTCTTAGGCGGCCATGCTTGCACCCGATGCGGTTACGTTAAGTTTATTGTTCCTCGAGCATCCATTGTACGGCCCGGCGTACCAACTCGCTGGTGGTGCTGAGGTTGAGCTTTCGTTTGACACTCTCTCGGTAGGTTTCGATGGTTTTCACGCTGAGATGCAGTTGTTCGGCGATCTGGCGTGTGCCCAACCCCTGGCCGATGAGTTGAAAAACCTCAAGTTCCCTGTTGGAGAGTTCGTCGAGGCTGTCTTCGGCGACATTCTGGGTGCGGCCGGCGACCTGAAACAGCAACTGTTCGGCCATTTTGGTGCTGAGATAAACCTTCCCACAGAGTACTTGCCGCATTGCGTGAATGACTTTATCGACGTTTTCATCCTTGCTAATGAAGCCGTTGGCGCCGGCCCGCAGGACCCGCTCGGCAAACAGGGATTCGTCGTGCATGGATGACACAAGGATTTTGACTTCGGGGAAGCGCGCCTTGATCTGCTTGATGAGCTACAGCCCGCTGCCTTGGCCCAGCCTGAGGTCGACGATACAGAGTTCGGGCCGTTTTTCCGCAACCAGGGTGATGGCGTCGCCCGCGCCCGCGGCCTCGCCACACACTTCCAAATCGGGCTGGGAGGAGATAATGGCGCGAAGTCCCAGCCGGGTTGCAGTGTGGTCGTCGACGATGAGCACTTTGGATACGGCACGGGGCGATTTGGGACTTCCTTTAGGCTTCATGGATCGCTACCCGGCTCGTGCGGCATCGGTCATGAGAGTGGTCCACTGGTAGACGAACACCGTCGAAGGCGAAGATTATGCCAAGAATATTAATCCCCTTTTCCTGGCTTGCCATGCCGTTTGCAGACTCCCAAGGGGCTGCGTGCAGCAACGCCCGAAAAAACCCTCCAGGATCCTTTCAGCAGCCTCTTCTCCCGTTCAAGAATTATAGCATTTTAGGAAAGCCAAAGCACGTTTTTATTTATTTCCGCGGGAGGGGGCGCGGATACCCCGCGGTACGGCAGGGTACAATTGGTGTACGGGAACAGACACCTGCCGTGCTGGCAGGCGCGGCGGCGCGGAATGCTGGAAGTGGAGGCTATGGCCATGGAAGTTCCGCTGGAACTGGCATTTAAAGACGTACAGCGAACGGACGTGTTAGACGAGTTCATAGAGGAGAAATTGGAGCGGCTGGGGAGGGTGTGCGATTACATCGTGAGTTGCCGGTTGACGGTCGAGAAACCGCAACGCCACCAGCATAGCGCTCGGCTGGTGGTGCGGGTTCCGCCGAACCACGAGATCGTGGCGAAGCGGGAATCGAGCGCCGGCGACTCGCGCGAACAGTTGATCACGGTGGTAGATGACGTGTTTGAAGCGGCGCGGCGCCAGTTGCAGTCACTCGTAGACCGGCAAAAAGGGCTGGTGAAGCACCACCCGGAGAAGGAGGAGGCGGCGGTGGTTGCCCGGTTGTTCCGTGAAGAGGGTTACGGGTTCTTGCGTACGGCGGACGGGACGGAGATTTATTTCCACCGCAACAGCGTGTTGCACGACGAGTTCGACCTTCTGGAGGTGGGGGCGGGAGTACGGTATGAGGTCGAAGACGGGGAAAAAGGCCCGCAGGCGACGACGGTGGAGCTGGTTGAGAAACGGGGGCCGAATTACGCGCCGCCGGACGAACAGGTGCTGGAGTTGCCGATGGGCCGTGAGGCGAGAGGTCGTTCGTAGTGTAACTGCACTCCAATAAACAAGAGCGAAAAACGGGGACTGACTCGCGACGCTTTCGGAAGCGCTTTTTCGGCCCGAAGGCGGTTTGAAAAAAGCGTGTCTGTCCCGAATGGCACTAAGATAAGCTAATCGGGCGGCGGCGGCAGTACTTAGCCGGCTTCAGCGGGCTCCTCTTTGCACCCGCCTTCAGGCGGGGTGATTTTGGCATTTTCCCTGAATGAAAGCGCGCTTCA
>JAPLKX010000373.1 GCA_026387845.1 Candidatus Hydrogenedentota bacterium
CGCCCGTCGTATCCCGGATCGGCACCAGACGCGTGATATCCTCAGTAAATACATAGTGGAGTATCTGCCCAAGCAGCGAATCCACCCACATCTGCGCATCCCGCCCCGTCATCCCCGGTTTGCAGCAACGTAGCACCTCCCGCAGCCGCGCAAGATCCGGAAGCGCCGTCTCGTCCAGGAGTCCCCTCACCGCCGGCAGCGGGTCCAGCAACAGCCGGATAAACAGCCGCCCGTACCAACGAGGGTTGGCCCCAGGCAAATACTGCCGCACCCGCTCCTCAACCAGAAGATAAACATTCTCCGCACATCGAACCGGATCACCCGACCAGTCCGACCGCGTCAAAAGCAACTGCTCCGCTAGCGGGCAACGCGTCTCAACCAGCACGTGACGGATCGCCTCGAGGTAAAGGTTTTCCTTCGAGCCAAAATGGTAATTGACCGCGGCTATATTCACATTGCCGCTCTTAAGCGTTTAAGTCAAACGTTTGATAGGCACACACGCGCGCCCCGGCCGCGCTTCTTAGGGCGCGTTGTAGGGAGGATGTCCCTTTGTTCGTGGCGGCCCCAGAATTATGAGTCTTTCCTACAGTCTCCGGTCTACAGCCTTCTTTGGTTGCGGCTTCCCGCGTTAGGGACATGGTGGACAGAACCCATTTTCTGACCGGTGGATAAATGCTACCATGGCGGGCATGGAATCGAGTGAGAAGCCGCTGCTTTGCCGGCGGCACGTGGCGGCAGGGCTGGTGTTTTGGGCAATTTTCTGCGTAGCGGCGGTTTACTTGCGCGGGGTGCGTTGGGACGAACAGTACGAATTTGCCCAGGTGATCACGCGCCAGGTCGTGTACCCGGAGGGCCACCCGTACCCGTACTGCGTCCGCAATGCGCTTAACCTCCAGATCTACGCGACGGCGGCCCTCGATTGGCTGACCAGAAGCCCGGCAGTCGTGTGCGGGTTCCGCAACGTGCTGTACCTGCTGGCGACGGTTGCGCCGGTGTACCTGCTGGGTGCGCTGCTGGGCGGGCGGGCGCTGGCGGGCCACGCGGCGGCGGTGCTGATCCTGCTGGGCGCGCACGAGGAGTTCGATGCCTGCTATCAAATGTTTGCGTGGCCGCAGTACGCGTCGACGGGCCACGCCGGGCTGGGGTACGCGTTGACGGCGCTGGCGCTGCTGGCGGGGGGCCACCTGGGTGCGGGCCTGTTCATGCTGGGCCTGATGCCGTGCGTCCACATCGGGCAGATGCCGATCCTCTTGGCGTGTTGCGCCGTGGCGGGCGTATCCGCGGCTTGGAACTGCAAAGGTGATTTGAAACCGATTCTGCGCGCTGCGCCGTGGGGTGCGGCGGGCCTAGCGGTGTGCGCGGCGGTGTGGCTGGGGAAAGGGGCGGTGCACGTCCCGCTGCCACAATCCGGGCCGTACGTTTCGACGGCGGACTCTGCGGCGGTGTGGGTGGGTTACATTTCGCAGGACGCGCTGCGCGCCCTCCCCGGCCGGCCCACCAGTTACACGACCAGTTTCATTGCCCTCGCCGCCGCGCTCCTGATCACCACGCTGCTCTATCTTTCTTCTCGTAAGACTCCTCTACCCGCGACCCGCAATCCGCAATGGATGGTGTGGGTTTATGTGGTGTTGGTTGCGGGGGCGGTGTGGGGCGTGATGGCGGTGCATTATGCGGTTGGCGAGCACGTGCCTTACGTGCTGATATCGTGGATGCCGTACCGGTTCGCCAACCACGCCGCGTACATCCTCATCGCCGCCATTGCCGGCATCCTGTGCGGCCGTTCAAGCAAAGCGCAATGGGTCATGCCGGCGGTGCTGCTTCTCGGAACGATGCGGCCGATCCTCGCGGGCGTGCTCCCCGAGAGCGTGTACACGCGGTACGTGGCGGGCGGGGAAGGGCTGCTGTTTTTCCTGATGGGCTCGGCCTGCTTTGTATTGCGCGCGCAACTGCGCGAGAACAAAAGGGCGTTTACCGGCGGGACGGTAGTAATGCTCTTGGGCGCGGTGGCGCTGGGGTGGGCGCACCAGTTCGGATTGGCGTGTGCGCTGGCGGGCTTCATGGTTGCGGCGGTACCGATGCGGTGGCAACCGGCGATAACACCGCCCCGGCTGGCCGTGGCGGCGGCGCTCGCGTTCTCGGTTGTATTCATTACGGCCGCGCAGTGGCAGGGGCGCCAACACCTGCCGGCGTCGCAGTTTGACCGGGACGTGGTGGGGTACCTGGCGGAACGGGGCGAGGCGGGGGCGATGCTGCTGGCGCGGCCTGAGCAGTACACGATGCAGGCGCGCACCGGGCACCCCGTCGTGGCGGACACGTGCCTGGCGCCGTGGATTCCCTACATGCCGAGCATTGGGCCCGCCGTGCAGAAGATTCACCAGGATTTCTATGGCGAGACGTTCAGCCCGCCACACAAAGGCGATTGGAACTCGCTATGGAAGGGGCGGACACAAAGGGACTGGCTGGACCTGGGGCGGGCGTACGGTGTTGGTTACGTGGTTTCGCCGAACCATGTGCCGTTACAGTTGCCGGTGGCCGTGCGCGGGCCCATCGAGACAATGTACTGGATTCCCTCGAAAGGCGTGTAACGCACGGCAAACAAAAGCAAAAAACGGGGACTGACTCGCTTTTTCCCGGCACTTTGGGAGAAGGCGTGTCTCCTCTGAAAATTCCCTGCGCTTTACCAGATCCAACCCCTGATGCAGACAGCGCAGGTCCGAATTCCGATTCGGATTGGACAACCCACCGGGCCGTGCCCTACGTTTTCGGCAGTTTGTTTTCATAGTTTACGGGGGAGGCAAAGCCTCATGACCAACTGTCCCCGCTTTTTGCGGCTCCACCGCGCGCTAGTGAGAGTTGCGGAGGATCGCTTTCAGGCGGTTGAACAGGCCGGGAGCGGGGACGTTGACCTCGTTGGCGCCTTCCTGCAGCTCGCGGTACGGCGGTTCCTTGATGACGCGCAACAGGACGGCGGTGATGTTGTCATTTCCGCCTTTAGCGAGGGCCTTGCCGACCATCACGCGGACCGCGCTCTGCACGCTCTCGGAGGTGAGGACAGAACTGATTTCGTTGTCGTCCAGCAAGTTTGACAGGCCGTCGGAGCAGATGAGGATCAGGTCGCCTTCCTGGAGGCGCAGCGAGAACAAATCGGAGTTGACGGTATCCTTGATGCCGACGGCGCGCGTGATGAGGTTTTTGAGCGAATGGTTTCTTGCTTCCTGCTCACTGAGGTACCCGTTGCGCACCTGCTCGGCGACCAGCGAATGGTCGTCGGTGACCTGGAAAATCTTGCGTTCGGTCCGCTTGAGATAAACGCGGCTGTCGCCGACCTGGCCGATATACGCGCACGACCCGTGGATGACGACGGCGGACACGGTAGTCCCCATACCCCGGAATTCGGGGTTTTTTTCGGCTTCGGCGAAGATCCTTGCATTGGCCGCCTGGAGCGATTCGGTGAGCCGGTCCGGGATGGCGCCGGGCTTTTCGGCGTAGTACTCCTCGATCAGGGTTTGGAGCGCGAGCCGGCTGGCCAACTCCCCGGCGCTGGCCCCGCCCATCCCGTCGGCGACCGCAAACACGAGCCCCCGGTCGTAGAGGAGGGCCATATCCTGCGGGGCGCAAAAGATGCAGGAATCTTCGTTATGGACCCGTTTCTTGCCCACGTCGGACAGCAGGTGGGCGTGGATATAGTCGCCGTTCCAATGATATTCAAAGTTTTCGCCGTTATCCGGCCCACCGTGCGTCAAAGGGATCAAGCCCATCCCACTGCAACTCCCGTCGACCCGGCATAGGCAGGCCGAATGCCCGCGCAAAAGGTCTTAAAGCACATTCTTATCTTCGCTCGTCGCCGTGCGTTCCACGCTCACTATGAAAAGATTGCGTACAAATATACTGAAACTACTGTGGACACGCACGCCGCCGGCTAGGCCTTTCGGCCTTCAACGCCTTTTGTAGCCTTGGTTATTTCCCTGGCGGCCTCTTTTGGGCGGAGGGCGCGGGCTGCCTTCCCGGCCTGCCACATTTCCGACCCGGCGATTTCGCCCAACTCCTTGGCCAGTTGTTGCTGATAATCGGGCTTGCCGCATGACTTCAGGACGCGGCGGGTTTCGTCGCCTTGTTTGACGCGCTTGTACAACTCCTTGAACAGGGGCAGCGTGGCTTTCTTGAACTTGGGTTTCCAGTCGAGTGCGCCGCGCTGGGCCGTGGCGGAACAGTTCGAATACATCCAATCCATGCCGTTCTCGTCGACCAGGCGGATCAGACTCTGCGTAAGTTCTTCGACGGTTTCGTTGAACGCCTCGCTGGGGCTGTGGCCGTGGGTGCGCAGGACCTCGTACTGGGCTTCCATGATGCCGGCCAGGGCGCCCATCAGGACGCCGCGCTCGCCGGTGAGATCGCTGAACACCTCGCGCTCGAACGTGGTCGGGAACAGGTAGCCCGACCCAACCGCGATACCCAGCGCCACGCACCGGTCGTAGGCCCTGCCGGTGGCGTCTTGAAAGATGGCGAAACTCGAGTTGATCCCCGCGCCGGAAAGGAAATTGCGCCTCACCGACGTGCCCGACCCTTTGGGTGCAACCATGATGACGTCGACGTTTTTGGGCGGGATTACCTTGGTTTGATCGCGGTAGACAATGCTGAACCCGTGCGAAAAATACAGGGCGTCCCCGGGGTTGAGGCATCTTTTGATCAGCGGCCAAATGGCTTTCTGCGCGGCGTCGGACACCAGCATCTGAATGATGGTGCCGCGGCGGGCCGCTTCTTCGATCTCGAACAGGTTCTTGCCGGGCGCCCACCCGTCCTTGACGGCTCTGTCCCAGTCTCTCTTGAATTGTTTGGACTGGCCGACGATGACGTTGAACCCGTTGTCGCGCATGTTGAGGCCTTGCGCCGGTCCTTGCACGCCATAGCCAATCACGGCGATGGTTTCGTTCTTGAGGACCTTCCGCGCCTTGGCCATCGAAAACTCTTTTCGCGTGACAACTTCTTCTTTTACTCCGCCGAAATCTATCAACGCCATGTCAACGAACCTCCATGTATTGCCCGATAAATCCAGGGGCAGGCGAGCCGCGGTCAAACGGGCTCGTATTGTTTTTCACAAAGGTTTGGCCAGTGTAGCGCGGCAACGGGTCGGTTTGCAAACGCACGTACAGGCGTGCAGGCGAAACGCCCGCACCACAATTACTTTATGCGGACTTTGTAGAGGCCGGTGCGGGCGGTGATGAACAGGGTGTTGCCGTCTTCGCCGCCGAACGCGCAGTTGGACGGATGCTCGGGGACCTTGATCGTGCCGGCGAGCGAGCCGTCCGCGCGAAACACCATGATGCCGTTGGCCGTCGCCGCCCAGACATTGCCTTGCTTGTCGCGCTTGATGCCGTCGGGATTGTCGCACCGGCAGAAAAGCCGGCTGTTGGCGAGTGAGCCGTCCTCGCGCAAATCATACGCCTGGATGAAGTTGTCCTGGCTGTCGGCGATGTAGATGGTTTTCTCGTCCGGCGACAAGCAGATGCCGTTGGGATGGGAGAAATATACCGAAAGCAGGACCAGTTCGCCGCCCGGCTTGATCGCATAAACGCCGCAGAACGGGAGTTCGCGCCGGCTTTCCTCCACGCCATAGGGCGGGTCGGTGAAGAAGATTGTGCCGTCGGACTTGACGGTGACATCGTTTGGGCTGTTGAGTCTACGGCCCAGGTAGGCATCGGCGAGCACGGCGATAGTCCCATCGGATTCGGTATGGGTGACGCGCCGGTTTCCGTGCTCGCAGGCGATTAAGCGGCCGCCGCGGTCCAGTGCGAGGCCGTTCGAATGGCCGGACGGCGACCGGAAGGCCGTCTTGTCGCCCCGATTGTCGGACCGGTAAATGGTGTCGGCGGGGACGTCGCTGAACAGCAGGCCTGTGCTTGGCATCCAGATAGGTCCTTCGGTGAATTGAAACCCGTCTGCGACTTTCTCAACGGGTCCCGCAACCAGCGAGTAGGGTGCGGCCAAAGCGGCGAACGTGCAGAGAATGGTAATCATTTGGCATCCTCCTTTTGCGCGTAATCATGTTTGATTGGGCAGGAAAGACGCAACCCGGCCGAAACAGGGGGATTCATCTTTCTTGACACGATTCCCGGCGGCACTTACACTTGAGTTCGTATTGTCTTGGCTGAGACTCTTGGATGGAAAATCACGTTGAGCGGCAGTGATAGACAAAATCCGGCGGGGGACCTGGCGGGCCGTCCGCGCGACAAGCGCGTAGGCGAGTTGCTGATCGAGGAAGGATTGATCAGCGACGAGCAACTCAAACAAGCCCTGGAAGTCCAGATGCAAAAGGGCGGCAAACTGTTCGAGGTCCTGATCGCCCAGAATACCCTCACCAAAGACCAGTTGCACGCGTTCCTGTCGCGGCAGTCGGGCGTGCCTGCCATTGACCTGCGCAACTACGAAATCCCCCGCGAACTCGTGCCGATTGTGCCCGCGGATTTTGCCCGGGAGCATGTGGTCCTGCCGATTGACAAGCTTGGCAAATTGCTGACGGTGGGTATGGCGTGCCCGCTGGATACGGTGACGATCCAGGAGCTCCAGCGGATCACCGGCCTCAGGGTCAAGGCGATGTTGTGCAAACTCGACGACATCCAGGACAGAATCCGCCGCTACTACCCCATCCGCGATACTGTTCAGGCGCCGCCGGCCCCGCCAAAAAAGGCCGCGCCTCCACCCCCACCTGCACCCGCGCCTGCCACTCCCCCCCGGCCGCCGACAACCCGGCGGATACCGCCGCGCCGGGATGCCATCGACAAGATTGCACAGACCAGGCATTTGCCGGCAACGCCGGTTCTGGTTCAGCAAATCGTGAGGGCGTCCGAGGATCCACTCAAGAACGTGCGGGACGTGGCGGTTTTGGCTGCGGGCGACCCGGCGATCTCGACTAAGCTGATCAGCATTGCCAACGCCGCCGCCTACGGGATGGCGGGGAGCGTGTCGAACGTTTATCTGGCGGCGGCCGTCCTGGGCGTCAACGGGATACGGACGGCGGTTTCTGAAATCAATGCGTCGATACCGGTTGCATGCCCGGCATTCAATTTTAAAACGTTCCTGGTCCGCTCCGTGTTTTGTGCGACGGCGGCCGCGGACGCTGTCCAGAAATCCGGCCGGGCACATCCGGCGGACGCCTATACGGCCGCACTGATACACGATACGGGCCGGCTGGCGCTCGCGCACATCATGGGAGAAGATTACGGCAAGGTCGACAGCGGTCTTTCGGTGCTGGACCTGATGGACGGCGAACTGGAGGCTTTCGGGTTCACCCACGCCGAGGCGGGTTACCGGCTGGCGTTGGCCTGGGGCTTGCCGCCGATCCTGGCCGAGGCCATACGCACCCACCACGACATAGATGCGCTGAAGCTCGACCCGCTCGCGGCGACGGTGGCGCTCTGCGCGATCCTGGCCGAGCATTTCGAGCGGAGCACACCGGTCCGCCCCGAAGCGTTTCAGAAAGCCGCGGGCATCCTGAAACAGTCGGGGCTTGATGTGCCTTCGGCCATCGCCATCTATGATTCGACGGCGGCCGCGATACCCTCGGCGCCCAAGTCGGAAATCCGGATCCCGGTTACTCGGCCGCGACCTTAAACCACACGGGGGATTGATCCTCGGGCTGGCCGTTGTAATTTACGGTGATCTCTTCCCCCTCGGCGATATCGCGCAACGCAACGTACACGATCATCATGTCTTTGTACAAGCGTTTGTACATGGCGTTGGGCCGGTACGCGTGGTTGTACAGCGAGCCAAATCCCAGCGCGATGGCCGAGTCCTCGAGGGCCTCACCCCATCCATATGTGTAGTTAAATAGGGTGGTGCTCTCCAGAAATCCTTCCTCGTCTTTTGGAATAACAATGACGGGGCAGCGTTCGATGATGTCACCCTTGGCAAACCGCTTTTGAGCAAATATGCCGCGGCCCTTACCGTTCGACGAACCTACAAAAAACATATATCCCCATTCTCCAAACAATCCCCAGGCGAACAGTCTCAAAACACAGACATAATCGGCCATGATCAACTTCTTGGCGGGCTTTGTCAACATATTTTTTCGGTCAGCCCCACCCGCCTTTTATACGCGCAAAATGGGTGGGAAATTCAAAAATGTTGCGTTCGAGCCGTCTGTTCGTGTTTTATTATGGACTGAGTTTGCCGGGGTGAAGGTAGTCGAGGCGGGGCGTTTGGTCCCTGCAAAGGAGGTTAGCCCTTTGAAACGTCAGTTGGTCCTGGCGGCCGTGGCGGTGCTGCTGGCCGGCTGCGCCACTCTGGTGGCCGGCTGCGCCACCCTGCCCGCGATGCAAGCCGGCCTGTCGCCCGTGCTCAGGGCGAAAGACCGGGTGGCGCCGGCGATGGTGCACGTGCGGCCGGTGAAAGAAGTATTCCAGAGCGGCAAGCGGGAAGAGGTGTCGGTAGTCGGCAGCGGGTTTATCATCGCGCCGGACGGCGAGAAGGGCGGCCGGTACGTGGTAACGAACGAGCATGTGGCCGGCGAGAGCAAGTTTGTGCGCTGCGTCTTGTTCAATAAAGAAGAAGTGGACGCCAGCGTGGTGGGCATCGACCCGTATACGGACATTGCCGTGCTCAAGCTCGACGGCGACCAGGGCAAGCTGCCCTACGTCGCCCTGGGCTCGAGCGCCAAGCTCAAGGCGGGGCAAGTGGTGCTGGCGATGGGGAGCCCGCACGGGCTGGCGCGATCGGTGTCGATGGGCATTATCAGCGTCACGGACAGGTATTTGGAAGATCACGGCGACGAAATGGTCTCGCCGTTTAATACGTGGATTCAGACGGACGCCGCGATCAACCCCGGCAACAGCGGCGGGCCGCTGGTTAACCTGCGCGGGGAAGTCATCGGCATCAACGCCCGGATTCTGGCGGGTGCGGAAAACGTGGGGTTCGCGATACCAATAGACATTGCGCGTGAAGTGATTGACAAGATTATCAAAGAGGGGCGGGTGTCGCGGAGCTGGCTGGGCGAAACGCTTCAGCCGACCCAGGTCAAGACGGACGATCCCGCGCAGAAAGGCGTCGTTGTTGCCGACGTTGACCCGCTCTCCCCGGGGTACGAGGCGGGCCTCCGGCCAGGAGACGTCATGCTGGCCATCGACGGCGCGCCGACCGACGCCCGGTATGAGGAAGACCTGCCGGCAGTCCGAAAACGGATTGCGGACATCCCCGTCGGGACGCGGGTGACGGTGAGCGTGCTGCGCGGCGGGAAAGAGATCGAGGTGCCGGTGACGACGATCGAGCGCAGCCTGCTCAAGGGCAACCAGGTCGAGTTTTCAGAATGGGGGTTTACGGCGGTCGACATGACGGCGACGATGGTGAGGCGGGCGCAATTGCCGTCGAAGAAAGGCATCCTGGTCACGGGCAGCCAGAACGGCGGAATCGCCGCCAATGCGCGCCTGCAATCGGGCGACATAATCCTCAGCGTCGATAAGACCGAGATCGCCGACCTCGGCGCGTTTCAGAGCCTGTACAAGAATCTGGTCGAGGCGCAAAAACCGCTCGTGATGCTCCAGGTGAAGCGGGGGGCGTTGACGCGGTTCGTGCTGGTCAAGCAGGGCGAGGAAGGCGGCCCGCAGCCGGACACGGCCTCGCTCGAGAGTGAAGGAGGCAGTGCGAATGTCAACTAGCATTCTGGCATTTGTCCTGGCGGTTTCGGCTGGGCAGCTCGACGACGGTTTCAGCACTGCGGTTATCCAGGAGGCATACGGGCGGTACACGCCGGCCATCTGCCTGGTGACGTACACGTCCGAAATCACCAATCCGACCTCCGGCGAGGCAACCAAACGCGACAACAGTTCGCTGGGCCTGATCGTATCGCCGGGCGGGCTGGTGATGGCCCCGGGCCACATGCAACTCGAGAACAGCGAGCCATTCAACATCAGCGTGGCGGTCGGCCAGGGCGATCAGGAAAAGAAATTCGCGGCCAAGCTGCTTAAAAAACCCGACGATGTGAACATCTGCTTTATGCAACTGCAGGCCGACGGCGCCTCGTTTCCCTACGTCCGGTTCACACCGGGTGTCGCCCTCGAGGTCGGCGACCCTATTCTGCTGATGGGGATTCTCTCCGAGACGCTGGACTTTTCGCGGGGGATCGTGACGACACGGGTGACGGCGGTGCTCGAAAAACCGAGGCCAACCTATCCGATCGAGGGGGCGATCCGGTACGGGTTTGTGAGCGGGCCCGTGGTGGATTCCCAGGGCCGGGCGATCGGCGTGGTCGGGTTTGATCTCACCACAAGCGAGGGCGGCGACCTCTACGTCCGGAGCGGCCACCCGCTCGTGTACCAGGCCGACCTGTTTCAGAAGTACATCGATAAGCCGCCCGTCGAAACCACCCTGCCCGGCGGCGAGGAAGCCTGGCTGGGCATATTCACGCAACCGCTCAACGACGATTTCGCCACGTACTGGGGGCTCGAAAAACGCGGCGGCCTGATTATCAGCAGCATCGTGGCCGGGTCGCCGGCGGAAACCGCGGGCCTTAAACCCGGGGACGTCATCACCCAGTTTGACGGCACGCCGATCCGGGCCAAGATGGACAGAGAAGTCATCGGGTTTACAAAACTGGTGCGCGAGTCCCAAATCGGGAAGCCGGTGAATATCAAAATCCTCCGCGACCTGCAACCCATGGACTTCCAGATCACGCTGGCCTCCCGGCCAAAGTCAGCCAGGGACGCCGGCGAGTACGTGGATGAAGTGCTCGGCCTGACCGTAAGGGAATTGACGACCGACGTCCGGCTCCTGCTCAACTTGTCCGACGATGTCAAGGGCGTGATCGTGCGCCGGGTGAAATCCGGCAGCGTGGCGGATCTCGCCCGGATGCGGCCCGGCATCATCATCATGAATTTGGGCGATCATCCCGTCGCGTCTATTGACGAGTTCAAGGCCGCCGTCGAACAGATTGCCGCCGATAAGCCCGACGAGGTCTCCGCGTTTTGCCGGGCCGGGTCCGCCACGGGCTTCTTCCGGCTCGAACCGCGGTGGGAAGACAATGCCGGCAAGGAATCTGGCAAATGAGTTGGAAACCCGCGAAAAGCGGGGACAGACACGGTTTCAAACTGCCGAAACCGAGTCAGTCCCCGGTTTTCGCTTCGGTTGTACTGGTTTTGCTTGCGGCGGGGTGTTCGCGGCCGGACCCCGATCCGAACGGCCATGCCCGAGCGCTGATCGAAGAAAGCCGGTGGGACGAGGCGGTCGATCTTCTG